>CACEEO010000006.1 GCA_902558585.1 uncultured Pelagibacteraceae bacterium
GTTGAATGTAATAATTCTAAATTAAATTTAAAATCAACAGGTACAGAAGGTTAATATGGAATACTTGAGCATAGTTTTTCAAGAAGTGTACAAAATTTTATTCTTACTAGTTCCTGTTCTTGTTTCAGTGGCAATGATAGTTTGGCTTGATAGAAGAGTTTGGGCTTTTGTTCAAAAAAGACAAGGTCCTAATGTTGTTGGTCCGTTTGGCTTATTACAATCTTTAGCTGATGCTTTAAAATATATATTTAAAGAAATCATTATTCCATCTAGCTCAAATAAAGTAATTTTTATACTAGCTCCAATAGTCACGATGACTTTAGCTTTAATTGCTTGGGCTGTAATCCCATTTAGTGCAACTCAAGTTTTGGCTGATATCAATGTTGGAATTCTTTACTTATTTGCTGTTTCTTCACTAGGTGTATACGGAATAATAATGGGTGGATGGGCATCAAACTCTAAATATCCCTTTTTAGGAGCAATTCGTTCAGCTGCTCAAATGGTATCTTATGAAGTTTCAATTGGGGTAATAATTATCAATGTTTTACTTTGTGTTGGCTCATTAAACTTAAACGATATCGTTATCGCTCAACAAAATATGTGGTTTGTAATCCCATTATTTCCAATGTTTGTAATATTCTTTATTTCCGCTTTAGCTGAAACGAATAGACCACCTTTTGATTTACCAGAAGCAGAAGCAGAGTTGGTTGCAGGTTATCAAACAGAATATTCAGGAATGATGTATGCAATGTTTTGGTTAGGTGAGTATGCAAATATTTTATTAATGTGTGCAATGGGAGCAATATTATTTTTAGGTGGTTGGATGTCCCCAATTGATGTTTATCCATTTACATTAGTTCCAGGAGCAATATGGTTAATATTAAAAATTCTTCTTTTATTCATCCTTTTTGCTTTAGTTAAGGCGATAGTACCAAGATATAGATATGACCAATTAATGAGATTAGGTTGGAAAGTTTTCCTTCCTCTTTCTTTAATTTGGGTGGTATTTACGGCAAGCTATTTATTTTATTTTAACCTTTTGCCAGTGAATTAATTATGAACATTTCAAGATTCTTCAAAACAATATTAATGACAGATTTCATTGGTGGTTTATTTATTGCTATTAAAGAATTATTTAAACCAAAAAAAACAATTAATTACCCTTTTGAAAAAGGTAAAATAAGTCCTCGTTTTAGAGGTGAGCATGCTTTGAGAAGATATCCAAACGGAGAAGAAAGATGCATTGCTTGTAAATTATGTGAAGCAGTATGTCCTGCTCAGGCAATAACAATCGAGTCAGCTGAAAGAGAAGATGGAAGCAGAAAAACAACTCGTTATGATATTGATATGATGAAGTGTATTTATTGTGGCTTATGTGAAGAAGCTTGTCCAGTAGATGCAATAGTACAAGGTCCAAATTTTGAATTTTCAACAGAAACAAGAGAAGAACTTTATTACACAAAAGAAAAATTATTAGATAATGGTGATAGATGGGAGAATGTTTTGGAGGCTAATATTAAAGCCGACAATATCCATAGATAAACATGATTGCACACGCTATTTTCTTTTATACATTTTCTATAATTGCTGTTGTTTCAGCTATAATGGTTACTGCTTCTAAAAATACTGTTCACTCAGTATTTTTCTTAATTCTCGATTTTATAAGTATTTCATGTCTTTTCATAATGATTGGAGCTGAATTTTTGGGAATGATAATGCTAATTGTTTATGTTGGAGCTGTAGCAGTTTTATTTTTGTTTGTTGTTATGATGTTAAACGTAGCCCAACAAAAAAACCAATGGTTTGCAGGTCAAGCAACCTCTAAACATATCCCAGTTGGTTTAATTATAAGTACATTAATTTTCTTTGAAATTATAATTGTGATAGGTGGTTGGAAATATAAACCAGAAATTTTTGATATTAATAATTCAATTGCTCAAACAAGCATTAGCAACACTCATTCATTAGGACAGATTTTATATACAGATTATATTCATGTGTTTCAAATAAGTGGAATGATCCTATTAGTAGCTATGGTTGGGGCTATTGTCTTAACATTTAGACAAAGATCAGGAGTGAAAAGACAAAGTTATATAAAGCAAATATCCAGAGAAAGAGCCGAAGGTGTTGAGGTGCTAGAAGTTCAGAGCAATAAAGGGGTTAAAATAGATGATTGATATAGGTTTAGGACATTATTTGACTTTAGGTGCTGTTATTTTTTCAATTGGTGTAATTGGTATTTTTCTTAATAGGAAGAACATTATTGTTATATTGATGAGTATTGAATTGATATTGCTTGCAGTAAATATCAATTTAGTGGCTTTTTCTATTTATTTGGGAGATTTGGCTGGACAGGTCTTTACTCTATTTATCCTCACTGTAGCAGCAGCGGAAGCAGCCATAGGATTAGCAATCATTGTCGTGTATTTTAGAAACTCTGGAACAATAAGAGTTGAAGAAATAGATAAATTAAAAGGATAATCATGGAACTATCAATTATATTTCTTCCACTTATAGCTTCAATTATCTCTGGTTTTTTTGGAAGATATATCGGTGATAGAAACTCTGAAATAGTAACAAGCGCGCTTGTTTCAATTTCTGCTCTTTTATCAATTTTTGTTCTTTATCAAGTAATCGTAAATCAGTATGAAGAAAATATTGTTATTGCTACCTGGATAAGCTCTGGGTCACTTGATGTAAATTGGTCAATGTTAATTGATCCATTGTCAGCTGTAATGTTAGTGGTTGTAACTTCTGTATCTGCTTTAGTACATATCTATTCAATTGGTTATATGTCTCATGACCCTCATAAGCCAAGATTTATGGCTTATTTATCATTGTTCACATTTGCGATGTTGATGCTTGTAACTTCAGATAATTTTATTCAATTATTTTTTGGTTGGGAAGGTGTCGGTCTTTGCTCTTACTTCCTAATTGGTTTTTGGTTTAAAAAAGAAAGTGCAAATGCTGCAGCTATAAAAGCATTTGTTGTAAACAGAGTAGGTGATTTTGGTTTTGCTTTAGGAATTTTTTTAATATTTTATTTATTTGGAACTGTTAATTACTCAGAAGTTTTTCAACAAATTCCAACGGTTGTAGATAAAAATTTATCGTTTTTAGGTTTTGAAGTTAAAGCAATAGACTTAATTTGTTTACTTTTATTTATTGGGGCAATGGGTAAATCTGCACAGATATTACTTCATACTTGGCTACCTGATGCTATGGAGGGTCCAACTCCAGTTTCTGCATTAATTCATGCAGCAACGATGGTAACAGCTGGCGTTTTCTTGGTGGTAAGATGCTCTCCAATTTATGAATATTCACCATTAATACTAAATTTTATAACTATCATTGGAATGACTACTGCATTCTTTGCAGCAACAGTTGCTCTAGTTCAAACAGATATAAAAAAAATTATTGCTTACTCTACATGTAGTCAACTTGGTTATATGTTTTTTGCAGCTGGAGTAGGTGCATACAATGTTGCTATGTTTCACTTATTTACTCACGCATTTTTCAAAGCTTTATTATTTTTAGGATCTGGTTCAGTAATCCACGCATTTAAAGATGAGCAAAATATAAATAACATGGGAGGTGTATGGAAAAAGTTACCCTATACCTATGCTTTAATGATTATAGGAACACTTGCTTTAACAGGTTTTCCGTTTTTATCAGGATTTTATTCTAAAGACGCAATTATAGAATTTGCGTATTTAAAAGGTAATACGACTGGTTATTATGCAGCTGGGATTGGAATAATTACAGCATTTTTAACATCTATTTATTCATGGAGATTAATATTCAAAACTTTCCATGGAGAGTACAATAATAAAGAAATCAGGATAGACGAAACACACGAGTCTCCATTAGTTATGCTTGTTCCATTATTTATTCTTTCAATAGGAGCTGTGTTTGCTGGTTTTATATTTAAAGGATTATTTATTGGTTATGGTGAGAATTTATTCTGGGCAGAGTCTATTAAGTTTTTAGTGCCTTTGAGTACTGAGCATCCACCTTTATGGTTTTTGTTTTTAACACCGTGTTTAGTTTTATTATCTATTCCAATTGCTTATTACTTGTTTGTTAAAAACAAAGAATTGCCGAATTCAATAGCCTCTATGAATAAACCTTTGTATAATTTTTTAGTTAACAAATGGTACTTCGATGAGTTGTATGATGTTTTGTTTATTAAATCTTCAAAAAAACTAGGCTTATTTTTATGGAAGTTTTGTGATGGAACTATAATCGATGGTTTTGGTCCTGATGGAATTTCCTCTTTTATAAAAAAATGTTCAATTAAAGCAACCAAATTTCAAAGTGGTTATATCTATCAATATGCATTTGTAATGTTGTTAGGTTTTTCTGCTTTACTAACCTTTTTAATAGTTAAATAATGAATTTTCCCATTCTTTCATCTTTAATATTGTTGCCAACAGTTGGCGCTTTATTTTTATTTTTTACTAAAGATAAAGAAGGAAATAATTCAACTGCTAAATATGTTGCTTTATTTACGACTATAGTAAATTTTTTAATTTCGATTTATCTGTGGATTTCTTTTGACCAATCAACTTCTAATTTTCAATTTGTAGAAGATAGAACATGGATTGAAGGTTTTATTAATTATAAAGTTGGTGTTGATGGTATTTCAATTTTATTTATTATTTTAACTACATTCATAACTCCTTTATGCATTATATCTGTAAATAATTCCGTCAAAAATAGATTAAGAGATTTTTTAATCGCTATACTAATCATGGAAAGTTTCATGATTGGTGTATTTTGTGCACTTGATTTAGTTGTATTCTATTTATTCTTTGAAGCAGGTTTAATTCCAATGTTTTTAATTATCGGAATTTGGGGTGGTCCAAAAAGAGTTTATTCAGCTTTTAAATTCTTTTTATATACATTGCTAGGTTCTGTTTTAATGTTAGTTGCAATAATTTCTATTTATTGGATTGCAGGTACAACAGATGTTATTCAACTTTATGAACTTGGTATAGATGCTAAATATCAAAATCTTTTATGGTTAGCATTCTTTAGCTCTTTTGCAGTCAAAACCCCTATGTGGCCAGTACATACTTGGTTGCCAGATGCTCACGTTGAAGCTCCAACTGCAGGATCTGTATTATTGGCAGCAATATTATTAAAGATGGCAGGTTATGGTTTTATAAGATTTTCTCTAGGTTTATTTCCTGTTGCTTCAGAAGTTTTTACACCCTTAATTTACACTTTGAGTGTTATAGCAATTATATTCACTTCTTTCATTGCTCTAATGCAGGAGGATATGAAAAAGTTAATAGCTTATTCTTCTGTTGCTCATATGGGATTTGTGACATTAGGAATATTTACTCTTCAACAACAAGGAATTGAAGGAAGTATTATTCAAATGATTAGTCATGGTTTAGTTTCAGCTGCACTTTTCTTATGTGTTGGTGTTGTCTACGATCGGATGCATTCAAGGATGATCAATTCGTATGGAGGAATAGTTACAATAATACCTAAATATTCAATTTTATTTATGTTGTTTACATTGGCAGCATTGGGATTACCGGGGACAAGTGGATTTATAGGAGAATTTTTAATTTTAATGGGTGCTTTTAAAGATAATTTCCTAGTAGCTGTAATTGCTAGTTTAGGAGTAATACTTGGAGCTGCATATATGCTTTGGTTGTACAAAAGAGTTGTTTTTGGAAAGCTAGTTAACGAAGATCTTAAGAAGATGTTTGATTTAAATAGATCGGAATATCTGATTTTATCTTGTCTAGCATTTCCAACTTTATTCTTCGGATTTTATCCAGATCCATTGATAAATACTATAGAAGTTTCTGTGACCGATCTAATTAATATGCATAACACAAATATAGCTAGTAAATAATATGGAAAATTTAAATTTAGTATTACCTGAAATATTTATTTCACTTTCAATAATGTTTTTACTTGTTTTGGGTGTTTTTAAAAAAAATAGTTCAAAAATAACTTTCAATCTATCTTTGTTTGCAATTTTAATTACAACAATAATATTAATAAACGAAACATTCTCGGTTAGTAGGGAAACTTTGTTTAATGAAAGTGTTGTGATTGACAGTATGTCCTCACTAATGAAAATTATAACTTTAATTGGAGGTTTTTTAGTTTTAGTTATTTCATCAAGCTATTTAAAAACATTTAAAATATACAATATCGAATACCCAGTTCTTATTTTGAGCTCTATTCTTGGTATGATGGTGATGATTAGTTCAAATGATTTAATTGTTTTTTATATGGGCTTAGAATTACAATCTTTAGCTCTTTACGTATTAGCAACATATAATAGAGATCAACTAAAATCATCCGAAGCTGGTTTGAAATATTTTGTTTTGAGTGCACTATCTTCAGGATTGTTATTATATGGATGTTCTTTAGTTTATGGTTTTTCAGGCTCAACCAATTTTGATGTAATATCAAATCAATTAAATTCTAATGAATATGTTTTAACATTTGGAATTGTATTTATCTTAGTTGGTTTAGCATTTAAAATTTCTGCAGTTCCATTTCATATGTGGGCACCTGATGTTTATGAAGGGTCACCAACAACTGTAACTTTATTTTTTACAATGGTACCAAAGATCGCTGCTTTAACTGTATTTATAAGATTTTTATATGTCCCTTTCCTAAATTTAATTGATCAATGGCAAATGATAATAATTTTCTTATCAATAGCTTCTATGGTTTTTGGAGCTGTTGCAGCAATAGGGCAAACTAATATTAAAAGACTAATTGCTTATAGTTCTATTGGACATATTGGTTACACATTGGCAGGACTAGCCACAGCTTCGAACGAAGGAATTCAAAGTTCTATAATTTATATTTCAATATACGTAGTTATGAATTTAGCTCTTTTCTCTTGTCTATTGATGTTAAGAAGAAGGGATCAATATTATGAGGATATTGAGGATCTCTCAGGATTATCAAAAAACCATCCACTTTTATCTTTATGCTTGCTTGTAATACTCTTTTCTTTAGCAGGTATTCCGCCTCTAGCAGGTTTCTTTGCTAAGTTCTATGTTTTTAAAGCTGTATTAGAACAATCAATGTTTTTCTTAGCTATAGTAGGATTGTTATCTACCGTAATTGCAGCTTTTTATTATTTAAGAATTATAAAAATAATTTACTTTGATAAAGAAAAAGACAAATACGATACGGATCATAGCTTATGGTTAAAATTTTCACTTACAGTTTCAACGATATTAATTCTTTTATACTTCATATTCCCAAGTCAGTTAATAGAAGTTGTTTCAAGAATTAATATTATTTGATGAAATTAAAAAAATTTAAATTTAAAAAAGTTAAAAGCACAAATAATACCGCAATTAGAATTATCAAAGAAACTAAATATAACTTAGGTATGGTTGTTGCTGAAACACAAGCAAATGGTAAAGGACAGTATGGAAGAAAATGGATCTCATTAAAAGGAAATTTATTTATCTCTTTTTTCAATGAACTAAATAAAACTAAACTATCGATTAATGCTATAACAAAAATCAATTGTCTTTTAGTCAAAAAATTACTCTCGTCATTTACAAGTAAAAAAATTTTATTTAAAAAACCGAACGACTTATTAATTGATAAAAAAAAAATTAGTGGCATTTTACAAGAAGTCATATTTGTAAGAAATAAAAAATTTTTAATTACTGGTATAGGCATAAATATTAAAAAAAATCCAATTATAAGGAATTATCCTGTCACAAACTTGCAAGAGATAACTAAAAAAAGTATTAGTAAATTAATTGTAGAAAATAAACTAAAACAACTTTTTGAAAAAAATTTATCTAAATTGTATAAAATTAAATAATGTATATTCTAGGCGATATTGGTAATACGGAAACAAAATTATGTATTGTTTCTAAAAATAATAAAATTTCAAAAAAAATTACTTTTTTATCAAAATCTGTAAGCAACAGGCAGCTTAATATTTTATTTAAAAAAAATAAAATTCAATTAAATAAAATTGAAAAAATATTATTTTGTAGTGTCGTTCCAAAATCATTTTCTATAATTAATAAATTTTTATCTAAAAAAGTTAAACTAAAATGCTATGAGGTTAAAAAATTAAACTTAAAATCACTTATAAAAATCAAAGTAGATTATAAACAGGTAGGCTCAGATAGAATTACTAATGCTATAAGTTTAATGAACAATAAAAATAATTTTATAATTTTAGATTTTGGTACAGCAACAACTTTCGATGTAATAATTAGAAATACTTATTTTGGAGGAATTATTGCCCCGGGTGTGAGATTATCTCTTAATACCTTGTCCGATAAAGCAACCTTGATTCCAAAAATAGATTTAAAAAAGATTAATAAAGTCATTGGCAACAATACAATCTCTGCTGTTAGATCAGGTTTTTTTTGGGGTTATGCGGGTTTAATTGACAATATTATTAATTTAATTAAGAAGGAGACCGGAAAATCTTTTAAAGTAATTATTACTGGTGGATTTTCAGATTTATTTAAAAACTCAATAAAAACGAAAGCAAGTCAAAACCAAGATATTACAATTAAAGGCTTAATAAAGATTTCAAAATTAATTAAATAATATGAAAGATGAACTATTATTTTGTCCATTAGGTGGATCAGGTGAAATAGGCATGAACATGAATTTGTTCGGCTATGGACAGCCTAGTGATCATAAATGGATTATGGTCGACATAGGTGTAACATTTGCAGATGATACTATTCCAGGTGTTGATTTAATTTATCCAGATCCTGGGTTTATAGTAGAAAGAAAAGATAATTTATTAGGAATAGTTTTAACACACGCACACGAGGATCACATTGGTGCAATTGCTCATCTATGGCCAAAATTACAATGTAAAATTTTTGCAACTCCTTTTACAGCTGTATTAATTCGAGAAAAATTTAGAGAAAAACAAATCGATATAACTAATGATTTACAGATTGTTGAGTTAAATGGAAAGGTTTCTCTGGATCCATTTGAAATTGAATACATTACTTTAACGCATTCTATATTAGAACCAAACGGACTTAGAATAAAAACTCCTGCAGGAGTTATTTTGCATACTGGTGATTGGAAGGTAGATCCAAATCCTTTGATTGGAGACAATATAAACGAAAAAAGATTAAAGGAAATTGGTGAAGAAGGCGTGCTAGCAATGATTTGTGATTCAACAAATGTTTTTAGTGCAGGTAGATCAGGTTCAGAATTAGATGTAAGAAAAAATATGTTAAACGTTATGTCTCGATTAAAAAAAAGAATTATCATAACATCATTTGCTTCCAACGTAGCTAGGATGGAGACAGCTTTTTATTGTGCAGAACAAACAGGAAGACAAATCTCTTTAGTTGGTAGATCAATGCATCGTATTTATAAAGCTGCACGTCAATGTGGATATTTAAAAAATACAATTGAGCCAATAGATCCAAGAGAAGCCAAAAATTTTTCAAGAGAAAAAATTGTGTATTTATGTACTGGAAGTCAAGGCGAACCAATGGGTGCAATGATGAGAATTTCTAGTTATGTTCATCCAGATGTTTTTATTGAAAAAGGTGATGCTGTAATTTTTTCTTCAAAAATTATACCTGGTAATGAAAAAAAACTTTATAAACTTCACAATCAACTTGTTAAAGATGGAATTGAAGTAATATCTGAAGAAACTGAATTTGTACATGTTTCTGGACATCCAAATAGAGAAGACCTTAAAGAGATGTATCAATGGGTAAAACCTAGGTGCCTAATACCTGTGCACGGTGAACATAGACATATGATAGAGCACATTAATTTTGCAAAAGAAATGCAAGTGCCACATCCAGTTCAAGTAGAAAATGGTGATATCGTTAAGTTATATCCAGGTGAAAAACCTGAAGTATATGACAAGGCTCCAAGTGGTAGACTCTACTTAGATGGCAGTGTTAGTGTTGATCCAGATTCACAATCGATAAAAGATAGGAAAAATTTAAGTGCAAATGGATATCTCGAGGTAACAATTATGATTACACCTAAAGGTAGTATACACAATAACCCTATCCTTTCATTTCGTGGTTTACCTGTTGATGATCGAGATGATTTTGTTTATGGATTAGAAGAGGAAATAGAGAAAACCTCTAGAACTTTTAAAATCGGAAGTAAACAACAAGAACACAATCTAATTGATGCATTAAAAATTGCCTGTAGAAAATTTTCTAAAGAGAGAACAGGGAAAAAACCTTTTACCAATATCAATTTAGTAAGAATTTAATGAGCACAACAGGCTTAGCTATTATCTATATAATTATATGGTGGGTAGTTTTTTTTGCTATTTTACCTATTGATGTAAATCGAACAAAGACAGTAAAAATTGATGGTGAGGATCCTGGATCACCTGAAAATCCAAAAATGTTGAAAAAATTCCTTTATTGCACTGGAATTACTACTGTCATTTTCATTATAATTTACTTATTAATTAAATTTGAATATTTAAATTTAAGAAATATGATTAATTAAGATGCTTTTATCAAATTCATTTATACCAATATTAAAAAACAATCCTTCAGAAGCAAAAATTAAATCTCATCAATTAATGCTAAGAGTAGGCATGATTAAGCAAGCCTCTGCAGGAATTTATTCATGGTTACCTTTAGGTTTTAAAGTAATGAAAAAAATAGAAGATATTGTCAGACAAGAACAAAACAAAATTGGAGCTCAAGAAATATTAATGCCAACAATTCAATCCAGTGAAATTTGGAAAGAAAGTGGTCGTTATGACGATTATGGTGAAGAGATGTTAAGAATAACTGATCGTCAAAATAGAGAAATGTTATATGGACCAACCAATGAAGAGCAAGTTACTGAAATTTTTAGATCTTCAATAAAATCTTATAAATCACTCCCACAACTTATGTATCATATTCAATGGAAGTTCAGAGATGAAATTAGACCTAGATTTGGAATTATGCGTGGTAGAGAGTTTTATATGAAAGATGCTTATTCATTTGATGTATCTGATGAAGAAGCTTTTTATTCTTATAATAAATTCTTTCTTTCTTATTTAAGAACATTTAAAAGATTATCTTTGACAGCAATACCCATGGCTGCTGATACAGGACCTATAGGTGGAAATTTATCCCATGAATTTATTATTCTTGCTGATACTGGAGAAAGTAAAATTTTCACAGATAAAAGAATATTCGATCTTGATAGTGATGACACTGAACTAGAAAAAACATCATTAGAGAGTATGAGAAAAAAATATGAACAATTTTATGCTGTAACTGATGAAAAGTTTAATAAAGAAGAATTTGAAAAAATTGTTTCCAAAGAAAATCAATTGATTACAAAAGGTATCGAAGTAGGTCATATATTTTATTTTGGCGACAAGTATTCAAAACCAATGGGTGCATCAGTCGATTTACCAGAGGGAAAGAAAGATTTTGTTAAAATGGGTTCTTATGGAATTGGTGTATCAAGGTTAGTAGGAGCTATAATTGAGGCAAAATATGATGACAAAAATGAAATCATGAAATGGCCATTGTCTGTTGCTCCTTATGATATTGCTATAATACCTATGATAAACAAAAATGACACATCAGCTTTAGTTAAAGCAAATAACATTAATAAAGAATTGCTCAAAAATAACATTGATGCAATCATTGATGATACAGATGAAAATCTTTCATCTAAAATTAAAAAAATGAATTTAATTGGAGCCCCGTATCAAATTATTATTGGTAAGAAAAGCGAAGGTGATTTATTAGAGTTTAAAGAAACTGGTGAAGAAACTCAAAATTTACCACTAGGTAAAATTATAGAAATTATAACTAAACGAAAAAATTCAATTTGATTTCTACTTTAGAAAAAGAAATTACTTTTAGATTTTTAAAAGCCAGAAAAAAAGATGGTTTTTTGAATGTTATATCAATTTTTTCTTTTATTGGTATAAGCCTCGGTGTTGCAGTTCTTATAATCGTAATGTCTGTCATGAATGGATTTAGAACCGAATTAATTGACAAGATAGTTGGCTTTAATGCTCATGCAGTTGTCAAACCTTACGATAAACCTTTAGTTTCCTTGTCAGATAAAGATTTTGCTAAAGGTGTTTTATCAAATGATGGAGAAGCAGTTATTTTTCACAAGAATGGCACTAAAGGAATATTGCTAAAAGGTTATTTGGAAAAAGATTTTAAAGATTTAGAAATTTCAAATAATTATAGTTTTTTTGGTTCTAAAAATTTAAATGAAAATACAATTTCTATTGGTCGAGATTTAAGTAATATCTTAAGATTAGATATTGGTGACGAGGTTTCAATTACTTCACCCTCAGGAGTTCAAACATTAGTCGGATCTTTACCAAAGCAAAAATTATTTCTTATAACTTCAATATTTGAAAGTGGATTATCAGAATATGACGAAAATATTGCTTATATAAATTTAAACACATTAGAAGATTTTTTTGACAAAAATAAAATTGATAGATTTACCGAGTATTATTTTAAAGATCCAAAAAATATAGAAAATCATAAAGAAAAACTGATGAAACTATACCCTGATGCATTTGTATATACATGGGCTGATATGAATAGTTCATTATTTTCAGCACTTAAAGTTGAGAGAAATGTGATGTTTATTATTTTATCTTTAATTATTATTGTTGCTGCTTTTAATATAATTTCAGGTTTAACAATTTTAGTTAAAAATAAAACTCGAGATATTGCAATTTTAAAATCTATTGGAGTTTTGAATAAATCTATAATTAAAATTTTTTTTCTTGTTGGTGTTTCAATTGGAACTTCAGCAACAATTTTTGGAATAATTTTAGGTGTAACATTTTCAATTTATGTAGAAAACGTTAGACAATTTTTAAGCTCTACTTTTAATATTAGTTTATTTCCAGAGGAAATATATTTTTTAAGCAAGATGCCATCAGAAATAAATATTAATTCTATAGTAATTATAACAATCTCTTCAATATTAATAACAATAGTAGTTTCTATATTTCCAGCGCTTAAAGCTGCAAACATGGATCCTATAAAATCACTGAAGTATGAATAATTTTTTAGAATTAATTAATATACAAAAAAGTTTTACTACTGAAAAAAAAATTAATGTATTAAGAGGCCTAACTAGGAAATTTAGGTTAGGTAAAACTTACGCAATAATGGGACCCTCTGGCTCTGGAAAATCAACTTTACTTAATTTAATTTCATTAATTGATAAACCAACATCTGGCACAATTAAGTTTGATAATATTGAGATTAATTTCAATCAAAATGAAAAAAATGATTTAATTAGAGCTAAAAAACTAGGCATCGTTTACCAAGAAAATAATCTTCTTAGTGATTTTACAGCACTTGAAAATGTTTATTTTGCTTCATTATCTCTTAATAATGACAAAAAATTATCATTATCTAAAGCTGAAAAATTATTAAAAAAAATTGGACTTTCAAACAGATTCAATCATTTTCCCTCACAGCTTTCTGGAGGTGAAGCTCAAAGAGTTGCAATAGCAAGAGCGATTATTAATGATCCTCAAATTATTTTAGCTGATGAACCAACTGGTAGTTTAGACATGAATACGGCTAAAGATATATTTAAACTTTTAATCAATCAAAAAAGATCTGACAGAATAATTATATTTGCAACTCATAATAGATTTTTTGCAAAAAAAGCAGATTATCTATTGGAGATGAGAGATGGTAGTATAAAATCATCTAATGTCTAAATCTGTCTCACAAAATTTTAATCATTTAAAAATTCATACTCAATATTCAATTTGTGAAGGAGCTGCTAGAATTGATGATTTGCAAGAATATTCTAAGAAAAATAAAACAAAATCCTTAGGTTTATGTGATACCTCAAATTTATGTGGTGCACTAGAATTTGCTGAAAAGATTTCAAAGTCTGGTACTCAACCAATAATCGGAACTCAAATTAATTTTAAAATCGGAGAGACAACAGGATTACTCCCTGTGTTTGCTCTAAATGAAGTTGGATATAAAAACATAATAGAACTTTCATCTTTATCGTATTTAGAAAACGATGAATTGTCAGATCCTCATGTAGATTTTGAATTATTATGTAACAATTCCAAAGGAGTTGCTGTATTTTCAGGAACTGTTTTTGGTTTATTTGGTAAATTATTTGATAAAGGAAAGTTTAGTGAAATTGATGAGCTTTATAACAAAATTAAAAATGCTTTTGATGACAGATTTTACTTAGAGATTCAAAGACATAATGATCAAAATGAAATTGAATTTGAAAAATTTAATTTAAAAAAATCTTTAGATTTAGAGATACCTATTATTGCAACTAATGAAGTTTTTTATCTAGATAAAGAAATGTATGAAGCCCATGATGCTTTAATTTGCATTGGTAACAAAACGTATGTAAATGAAAAAAACAGATTAAGATTTACTGACCAACATTATTTAAAAACCAACTCAGAAATGTCCGAATTATTTGCTGATCTACCTGAAGCTTTAGAAAATAATTATAATTTTCCATTAAGATGTAGTTATAGACCGTTATTTTCTAACCCAATATTGCCTAATATTAGCAGTGATAAAGATGGAAATGCGGATGAAATTTTAAAAAAAGATTCCATAGAGGGATTAAAAGTCAAATTCAATAAGATCTTCAATTTAAGTGATGAAGATTTAAAAAATAACAATTCTTATAGAGAATATAAGAACAGGCTTAATCATGAACTTTCTATCATTGTAGAAATGAAATATTCTAGTTATTTTCTTATCGTTGCTGACTATATTAAATGGGCTAAAAACAATGATATTCCTGTAGGTCCTGGAAGAGGCTCAGGCGCTGGTTCATTAGTAGCTTGGTGTTTATCAATTACAGACGTCGATCCAATAAAATTTAATCTTATTTTTGAAAGATTTTTAAATCCAGATAGAATTTCAATGCCAGACTTTGATATAGATTTTTGTGAGGATAAAAGAGATCAAGTTTTTGAATATCTAACTAAAAAATATGAAGACAGTGTAGCTCACATTATAACATTTGGTAAATTAAAAGCACGAATGGTAATTAGAGACGTCGGAAGAGTTTTGGGATTAGCATATGGATTTGTTGACAGTATATCTAAGATGATACCTTTTGATCCATCTAGACCACAAAATTTAACTCAGTGCATTGCTGGGGAACCACGATTACAAAAACTCATAAATGATGATCCAAGGGTAAAGAAGCTTACTGATCTCTCACTAAAATTAGAAGGTCTAAATAGAAATGTTGCAACACATGCAGCTGGAGTGGTAATAGCAGATAAAAAACTCACTGAAATTGTTCCTTTATACAAAGATGTTACTGCAGATTTATTATTACCATCTACTCAATTCGATATGTACTCAGCAGAAAATGCAGGTTTAATAAAATTTGATTTTTTGGGCTTAAAAACACTTACAGTAATTAACAATACACAAAAACTTATAAGAAAAAAAATTAAAGATTTTGATATAGAAAAAATAAGTTACGAAGATCAAAAAGTTTTTGATCTAATGTCAACTGGTAAAACAGTTGGCTTATTCCAAATTGAAAGTGCTGGTATGAGAGAAGCTTTAATTCAAATGAAGCCAAATCATATTGAAGATATTATTGCATTAGTTGCTCTCTATAGACCAGGACCGATGAGTAATATTCCAACATATAATGATTGCAAACATGGAAAGCAAAAACCTGATTATTTACACCCACTTCTAGAAGATATTTTAAAACCGACCTATGGTGTAATTATTTATCAAGAACAGGTAATGCAGATTGCACAAAAATTGTCTGGATTTACAGCAGGACAAGCTGATCTTTTAAGAAGAGCAATGGGTAAAAAGAAAAGAGCAGAACTTGAAAAACAGAAACAAGGATTTATTGCTGGAGCAGTAAAAAATGGAATAGCAAAAGATGTTGCTGCTGGAATTTTTTTAAGAATTGAACCTTTTGCAGAATATGGCTTTAATAAAAGTCATGCCGCTGCTTATGCAATTATTTCTTATCAAACCGCTTTTTTAAAAACATATTATCCAAAAGAGTTTATTGCAGCTTCAATGACCATGGATATATCTAATCAAAATAAATTAAGTGAGTTTTATGAGGAATTAAAAAGATTAAAAATTGAAGTTGTTCGACCTGATATAAATGAATGTTTTGCAGATTTTAGAACAATTGATGATAAATTTTATTATGCATTGGGAGGAATTAAAGCCGTAGGTTATGAGGCAATATCAAATATAGTTCAGGAAAGAGTTTTAAATGGAAAATTTGAGTCTATTCATGATTTTGTAAATAGGGTAAATCCAAAAGATATAAACAAACTTCAATTAGAAGGTTTAGTAAAAGCTGGAGCTTTTGATAAACTAAATATAAATAGACAAGCTTTGTTTGATTCAATTCCAGCTTTAATAGCTAAAAGTAAAAATATATTCGAAAATAAATCTGCCAATCAGATTGATTTATTCTCAGAGGATGAAAGTGCTAAAGATGATATTTTAATCAAATCTGGAGATTGGAAATTTGAAGAAAGATTATCAAAAGAATTTGAGGCAGTAGGTTTCTTTATTTCAGACCATCCACTAAATCAATTTACAGAAATTTTTAGTGATTATCAAATAATTGATTATTCAAGTTTTATCTCAAAAGAAGATTTAAAAGATTCTAATATTGCTGCAACACTGTTAAAAGTTCAAGAGAGAAAAACAGCAAAAGGAAATTCTTATGCGGTTTTGAAATTAACTGATTTATCAAGTGTGTTTGAACTTTTTATTTTCTCTGATGTTTTAGAATTAAATAGAGAAATTTTGAAAGAGGGCACTTCTCTTATTTTGACATTATTTAAAAATGTTTCTAATGATGAAAATAGACTAACAAGAATTAATGTTCAAAAAATAGCTTCACTTAAAGATTTATTTAATAGACCTATAAACGAAGTTTTATTCGATCTTAATTCAGACGAACAAATTGACAAAATATCTAAAATTTTGCAAGATGAAGGCAAAACTGTCGTAAATATTAATTTAGTTAAAGGAGATAATATTGTTAAATTTAGATTGAAAAATCCACGTAAATTAGACCGAAAATCTTTAAATCTGTTAAGAAATCAAGAAATTCAGGCAATAATTAACTAAATAATCACTTGTTATATATAGTAAATATTTGTAAATACTTCTCAAATTAAATTAACACGCACACAGTTATTGGTTTTATACCTCCGGTCCTTAATTGGAAATTACTGTGGTGGCTTAACCGGGAATAAATATGAAAATACCAAACGTTACAATTCAACAATTATTAGAAGCAGGAGTTCATCTTGGACACAAAACTCTAAGATGGAATCCAAAAATGAAAAAATACATTTTTGGAAAAAGAGACTCAATTCATATTATAGACTTAACTCAAACAGTAGAGCTAACAAAGATAGCACTTGAGAAAGTTTATAACACCATATCAAGTAATGGTAAAATTTTATTTGTTTCTACAAAAAAACAAGCATCAGAAGCTATAGCAGATGTTGCTAAAGAAACAGATCAATATTTTGTAAACTACAGATGGCTTGGAGGCATGTTAACGAATTGGGGAACAATTTCAAATTCAATAAAAAAATTAAAAAAATTAGAAACTGATTTAGCAGCTGAAAATAGAGGATTTACAAAAAAAGAGCTTTTAAAAATGAGTGTTAAAAAAGACAAACTTGAAAGATCTTTGGGAGGAATATCTGAAATGAAAAAAATCCCTGATCTCGTTATTGTAATAGATACTAACTATGAGTCTTTAGCTATTGCAGAATCTTCTAAATTGGGCATACCAATTTTGGCTGTTTTAGATAGTAATTCTAATCCAGATAATATTGATTATCCAATACCAGGTAATGATGATGCACGAAGAGCAATTGATCTTTATTGTAATTTAATAAAAGAAACAATTAATAGTGCTAAAAGTTCTATACCAGCATCTGAATCTAAAAATGTTATAGAGAAAGAAAAAAAAATTGAAAATAATACAAAAACAATTCAAGAAATAGATAGAGAAAAATTAGAAAAAAAATTTTCAAAAGAAAAAAAGGAGAAACTTAATTAAATGAGTGATATTGAAAAAGTAAAAAAATTGAGAGAAGCAACAGGGGCTGGTTTTAAAGATTGTAATTTAGCAATTAAAGAGTCTAATGGTGATTTAGACAAAGCTATAGAAATTTTGAGAGTTAAAGGAATTTCAAAAGCATCAAAAAAAATGTCTAGAGACGCTAAAGAAGGTGTCGTTGTAATTAGTGGTGATGCTAACAAGACTTCTATAATAGAAGTAAATTGTGAGACAGATTTTGTTGCTAAAAATGATGACTTTTTAAATTTTGTTAAAGAGTTAAGTGAATTAAATAATGAGAAAAATTCAAATGTTGATCAACTTAAAGTAGCTAAGATGAAAAATGGCCAAACTGTTAATGATAACTTAGTTGCACTAATAGCAAAAATTGGTGAAAAAATTACTATTGGTAAAGCAAAAACAATTGAAAATTCTGAGGGAGTAAATAATCATTATCTTCACACAGTTGTAAAAGATAATGTTGCAAAGTTAGCCGTAATGGTTTCATTAGACACTAAAGATAATTCAGAAACAGTAAAAATTTTTAGTAAACAATTATCAATGCATATTGCAGCATCAAATCCATTAGCTTTAGAGTCAAGTTCAATTGATCAATCAATTATTGATAAAGAGCAAGAATTAGTTACTGAAGAATTAAAAAATTCAGGAAAACCAGAAGATATTGCAAAAAAAATTAGCTTAGGTAAGATGAATAAATTCAAAGAAGAGAATGCTCTTTTAACCCAAGCTTGGGTAATGGAGCCAAAGAAAAAAGTGCAAGATGTGTTAAAAGAACTCTCTATAGCTGATTTAAAAATTAAAGAATTTTATAGAATTAAGATTGGAGAATAAATGTTTGATGAGAAATCATACAGCCTTAAAATGGATAAAGCCATTGAGGTTTTCTCGAGAGAATTATCTTCCTTAAGAACTGGAAGGGCAAATGCATCAATGTTAGATATAATTAAAGTGGATGTTTATGGTCAACAAATGCCAATTAATCAAATTGGAAGTATAACAACTCCTGAACCAAGAATGATTAACATTCAAGTTTGGGACGCCAATAATATTCCATTGGTTGATGCTGCTATTCAAAAATCTGATTTAGGTTTAAATCCTCAAATTGATGGACAATTAATTAGATTACCAGTACCTGAACTTAATGAGGAGAGAAGAACCGAGCTTAAAAAATTAATTAAATCAGTTGGAGAGAAGTGTAAAGTTTCAATTAGAAATATCAGAAGAGAAGCAAACGAAGATCTAAAAAAACTCTTAAAATCAAAAGAGATTGGTGAAGACGAAGAAAAAACATTTGAAAAAAAAGTTCAAACAATAACAGATGATCATATCAAAACTGTTGATGAAAAAGTTTCTTCTAAAGAAAAAGAAATAATGACAATATGAACCATCTAAAACATGTAGCCATTATTATGGATGGCAATGGTAGATGGGGCTTAAAATTTAAAAATTCTAGAAATGCAGGTCATAAAGCAGGTTTAAACACTGTTGAAAAAATTATTAAAGAAACAATTAAAAATAAAATAAAATTTTTAACTTTGTTTGCTTTTTCTACTGAAAATTGGAAAAGACCTAAAAAAGAAATAAATTATTTATTTACTTTATTAGAGAATTTTTTAATAAATAGAATAGAAGAATTGCATAATAAAAATATAAAACTTAAAATATTAGGATCTAAAAAGTTTTCATCCAAACTTAATTCTCTTTTAAAACTTGCTGAAAAAAAAACATCAAAAAACACAAAGCTGCAAATTAACCTTGCATTAAATTATGGCTCTAAATCTGAATTAATAAATGCTTTTAAAAAAATGAAAAAAAATAAAACATATATAAACGAAAAAAATTTAAATAAAAATTTACAAACTAAAAATATACCTGATCCTGATTTGCTTATTAGAACTGGTAATACAAAAAGATTAAGTAATTTCTTGTTATGGCAACTAGCATATTCAGAAATATTTTTTGAAAAGAAATTATGGCCTTCTTTTAACGAAATAGACTATAAAAAAATTATTAAGGAATTTAAGACCATTAAAAGAAATTTTGGTAAAATATAGTGAACAATTTATTTCAAAGGATTATTACTTCAGGAATATTATTTTTAATTGTTTCAACAAGTTTATTTTATAATAAATATATTTGGTTATTTTTTCTTACAATGGTCTCTTTAATTGTATTCATTGAGTTTAATAATTTAATAAATAAAATTTGGAAAAAAAAAAAGTATATTGTCCATAACTTTAACATTTTTTCTTTATTATTTTTATTAATAGTTATTTATGTTTCATATGATTCATACAACAAGCCTCCATCGGAGTTAGTATTTATTATATTAATTTGTATATTTTCTGATATAGGTGGATATGTAATTGGAAATCTAGTAGGTGGGAAAAAATTAACCAAAATAAGTCCTAATAAAACAATATCTGGAAGCATCGGTTCATTTATATTTTCTCTTTTTCCAATAGTTATTTTTTGGTGGTTTTCTAATTTTATCAATCATTGGAGTTTTAAAGCCGAAAGTAGTTTGAAACTAATTCCCTTATGTTTATTTCTCTGTTTAATTTGCCAATTAGGTGATTTGTTTATTTCGTATTTTAAAAGAAAAGCTAAAATGGAAGATACCGGATCAATTTTACCTGGACACGGAGGTTTATTAGACAGAATAGACGGTATTATCTTTGTTTTACCAGCCGCTTATTTAATAGACAAAATATTTTTTTAATGAGCAAAAAAAAAATTGCAATTCTAGGTTCTACAGGTTCAATTGGTAAGTCTTTAATAGATATAATTTTAAATGATAAGAAAAATTTTGAAGTAGTTCTTTTGACTGCTAACACAAATTATAAAAAATTAATTAATCAAGCAAAATTATTAAAAGTTAAAAATTTAATAATTACAAATAAAAAAAATTATCAAATTTTGAAAGAAAAAAAAATTAAGGCTAAAATCTATAATAATTTTGATAGTTTTGATAAAATTTTTAAATCTAAAGTGGATTATATAATGTGCGCTATAACTGGCGTAGAAGGTTTAAATCCAACATTCAATGCAATTAAATATACAAAAAAAATAGCTATAGCAAATAAAGAGTCAATAATCTGCGCTTGGAATATTTTAAATCAAGAGCTTAAAAAAAATAAAACTAAGTTTATACCAGTTGACTCTGAACATTTTTCAATTTGGTCAGCACTAAAATCTGATAAAAATTCCAAAATAGATAAAATATACATTACTGCATCTGGAGGTCCATTTCATAAATTACCATTAAATAAGTTTTCTTTAATTGAAATTAAAGATGCAATTAAGCATCCAAATTGGAAAATGGGGAAAAAAATATCAGTAGATTCCTCAACAATGATGAATAAAGTTTTTGAAATAATTGAAGCTAGAAACATTTTCGATGTTTCAATTAATGATTTGAAAATTTTAATCCATCCTGACTCTTATCTTCATGCAATAGTAAAATTTAAAAATGGAATATTTAAGTTGATAATACATGAAACAGATATGAAAATTCCAATTTTTAATACACTTGATAGTAATAAAAATTATTATAAAAAATTAAAAGATATTGATATTGTTAAATTAAATAACTTAAAACTTGAGTCTCCAAATCTTAAAAAATTTCCTTTAGTGAAAATATTAAAAAAAATACCTTCTAAAATATCGCTTTTTGATACGGTTTTAGTATCTGTAAATGATACACTAGTTGATTTATTTCTTAAGAAAAAAATAAAATTTAAATCAATATCTAAAATTTTTTATTCAATTATAAATCGTAAAGATTTAGTTAAATATAAATCAATTGTTCCTAAAAACATCAATCAAATTATCAATTTAAAAAATTTTGTTCAAATAAAAATAAATTCAAGATATAATTAATTTTTTTATGAAAAAATTTATAACAAAACTGCTTCTAATCTTAAGTATTATTTTTGCTTGTTTAAATAGTAGTATGGCTGAGATTGTTAAAGAGATAAGAGTAATTGGCAATCAAAGGATTTCGAATGAAACGATAATTATTTTTTCAAAAATTAAATTAAACACTTATGTTGATCAAGAAGATTTAAATTTATCATTAAAAAATATATATGAGACGAACTTTTTTAAAGACGTGAGTATAAATTTTAAAAACCAAATATTGTTAATTAATGTTATTGAAGAGCCAATAATCGAAGCTGTATCATACAAAGGTATAAAAGCTCAAAAGTTTTTAGATCCAATTAAACAATCAACAAAACTTAAAAATAGATCATCTTATAAAGAAATATTAGCTTTCGAAGATGAAAAAAAAATTAAAAATGTATTACGTAACATGGGTTATTATTTTGCTAATATATCAACCTCTATTGAAGAGCTAGGGGACAATAAAATAAATTTAATTTATCATATAGATTTAGGAGAAAAAGCCAAAATTTCAAAAATTAAATTTAATGGGAATAAACAGTTTAAAGATAAAAAATTGAGATCTGTAATTTTAAGTGAAGAATATAAATTTTGGAAATTTATTAGTGGTAGAAAATTTCTAAATGAGGATTTGATAAATTTAGATAAAAAAATGCTTGAGAATTTTTATAAAAATCAAGGTTATTACAATGTAAAAATTAATTCTTCATTTGCAAAATTAATCTCAAACAATGAGTTTAATTTAATATTCAACATCAATTCAAACGAAAAGTATTATTTTAATAATTTAGAACTAAAAATTTCTGAAGATTATAACACCGAGAATTTTACTAAAATATTTAAATTATTTAAAAAACTAGAAGGAAAATCATATTCGATTAATGCAATAAACAACATTCTTGATTTAATTGATGAGATAGTTATCTCAAAACAATTTGAGTCAATAAAGGCTACAGTAACAGAAGAAATTAAAGATAATAAAATAAATATGGTTTTTGAAGTCGAAGAAACAGAAAAGTTTTTTGTTGAAAGAATAAATATATTTGGAAACAATGTTACAGAAGAGAAAGTAATTAGAAATCAATTATTAATCGATGAAGGTGATCCTTTTAATGAAATTCTTAAAACAAAATCAATTAATAATATTAAAAGTCTTAATTTTTTTAAGAATGTAGAGAGTAAAACTTTAGAGAGTAATGATAATAATAAAATCATAAATATTACAGTAGAAGAGAAACCCACAGGAGAAATTATGGCTGGAGCCGGTTTTGGTACTGAAGGTGGTACTATAATGTTTGGTGTTAAAGAAAACAATTTTTTAGGCAAAGGTATTTCAGTCGACTCTAATATCAAACTAAGTGAAGAAGATATTAAAGGGAATTTTACTGTCTCAAATCCAAATTTTAATAATTCTGATAAGACAGTTTTTTTTAATGTTCAAACATTAGAAACTGATCGAATGTCAGATTCAGGATATAAAACTAATAAAACAGGGTTTAATATTGGTACAGAGTTTGAATATTATGATGATTTAAATTTTGGTGTTGGAAGTTCAAATTATTATGAGCGTATTACAACCGACTCAACTGCATCTGCCCGTCAACAAAAACAAAAAGGAAATTATTGGGATAGTTTTATAAATTTGAACTTTACCTACGATAAAAGAAATCAAAAATTTCAAACCTCAAGAGGTTCTTTATCTAGATATAATTTAGATTTACCTATTATAAGTGATACAAATAGTTTTATTAATAAGTTTAATTATAAATATTACACAGAGCTTTATAAAGAAAATATCTCTAGCATTGGTCTTACACTTGGGTCTGCATTTTCTTTAAATGATGAAGATATAAAATTGTCAGAAAGATTATTCATACCTTCAACAAAACTTAGAGGTTTTGAAAGTGGAAAAGTAGGTCCCAAAGATGGTAATGATTTTGTTGGTGGAAATTATTTAGCAACATTAAATTTTTCTTCAACACTTCCTCAAGTTCTTCCTAATTCTCAAAATACGGATTTCCTATTTTTCCTTGACGTAGCTAATATATGGGGTGTTGATTACGACTCATCTCTAGATGGAGACGGTAAAATAAGGAGTTCTGTTGGTTTCGGTCTTGATTGGTTTACTGCAATTGGTCCTTTGAATTTCACTATTGCGCAACCAATAACAAAAGATACAAATGATATTACTCAAGGCTTTAGTTTTAATTTAGGCACAACTTTTTAATGAGAATATTCGTTTTAATTTTAATTTTTATTATTAGTTTAATATCAACTTCAAATGCTATTTCAAATGATAAAATTGCATTTATTGATTTAAATTTTATTTTAGCAGAATCATCAACAGGAAAAAAAATTTTAAATGATCTAAAAAATATAAACAAAAAAAATATGGAGAAGTTTAAACTAGAGGAAGAAAAATTAGAAAAAGAAAAAAATGATATAAAAAAACTTAAAAATATCCTCTCTGCAGATGAATATAATAGCAAAATTATGGAATTAAAAAAAAAAGTTAATGATTACAACTTAATTAAAAAAAAAACTATTAAATCATTTGAGGAGGCAAAAAATAAAGAACTTAATATTTTTTTTAATAACCTCAATCAAATAATGAACAATTATATGGTGAAAAATTCAATAAGTGTGATTTTAGATAAAAAAAATATCATAATAGCAAAAGTAGAGAATGATATTTCAAAAGAAATACTTAAAATTGTAAATCAAAATGAATAAACTTAATAAAGACGAAATAAGAAATTTATTACCTCATAGAGAACCAATGTTATTAATCGATGAGTTATATGACATAAAAAAACTCCATTCAGCAACTGCTATAGTAAATGTAAGGAAAGATAGCTTTTATGTGCAAGGACACTTTCCAGGTCAGCCTGTTATGCCAGGTGTCTTGATTATAGAGTCATTTGGTCAAGCTGCAGCCGCTCTAACTGCACATGGCTTAGATAAATCAACATATGAAAATAAATTAGTTTTTTTTAATGGGAGTTGAAAAAGCGCGTTTTAGAAATCCAGTTTTACCAAATTGTAAGCTTATTCTTAAAATTGAGGCTATTAGATCCCACGGTCGTGTTTGGAAATATAAAGGTGAGGCTTTTGTTAATGAAACTAAGATGGCAGATGCTATTTGGTCGGCTACTATAGTAGACAAGAAATAAACAGCAATAAATTTTGATAAGTTATTTCATTTTGCTTTGATAAAAGCAATTATGTCTAATTCTTTTTTTAAAAATTACGGTCCTATTTCAATTTATGAAATTTTAAAAAAACTTGGTATAGATTTAAAAAATCTTAAAATGAATCAGAAAATTTTAGATGTTAAAGATTTACAAAATTCTAATAAAAATGAAATTACTTTTTTTCATTCTAAAAAATATAATGATTTAGCAAGAAATACAAAAGCATCCTTTTGTATCACAACTAAAAACCTTAAAAAAGAGCTGCCCAAAACTTGTGTTTCTTTAATTGTCGAAAATGTTTTAGTATCTACATCCAAAGTTACTTCAATGTTTTATCCAGATGCATTATATGATGATTTTGATGAAACTGTATCAAGTGCAAATCAAACTAATTTTAAAGATAAAATTAAATTTGGAAAAAATGTTTTAATTGGAAAAAATGTTTCAATTGGGTCCAATTGTAAAATTGGACATAATACGATAATTGAAAAAAATGTTACTCTTGGTGATAATTGTTCTATTGGTTCAAATAATATTATAAGAAATACTTTAATAAAAAATAATGTAAGAATTTTAGACAATTGTGTAATTGGTAAACATGGTTTTGGTTTTTTTCCTATAAAGAAACAAAATTTGAGATATCCACACATAGGCATAGTAATAATCGAAGATAATTGTGAGATAGGCTGTGGATCAACCATAGATAGAGGATCTATGTCAAATACAGTCATAGGCAGAAACACTTATTTAGATAATCAAATACACATAGCTCATAATGTTAAGATTGGTGAAAATTCCATAATAGCTGGACAAGTTGGTATTGCAGGTAGTTCTGTAATAGGAAAAAATGTTAAAATTGGTGGTCAAGCTGGAATATCAGGACATCTTAAAATAGGAAATAATGTTGAAATTGGAGGTGGTTCTGGAGTTATTAGAGACATCCCTGATAATACAAAAGTTATGGGTTATCCAGCTAAAAATATTAGAGAATTTTTAAGAGATAATAAATGATAGATAAAACAGCTATAATTGATTCAAAAGCTAAGATTTCAAAAAATGTAAAAATTGGCCCTTATACTGTTATTGGTCCTAATGTTGAAATAGAAGAAGAAACAGAAATTCAATCTCATGTTAATATTACTGGGAATACTAAAATAGGAAAAAATAATAAAATTTATCCATTTGCCTCAATAGGAAATGATCCACAAGATCTAAAATTTCAAGGTGAAGAAACTAAACTAGAAATTGGTGATAATAATAAGATTAGAGAATATGTTACTATTAATCCTGGAACAAAAGGTGGTGGTGGATTAACAAAAGTTGGAAACAACTGTTTGTTTATGGTTTCGGCTCACATTGCCCATGATTGTTTTGTTGGAGATAATGTAATATTAGCAAACAACGTACCTTTAGGAGGTCATGCCCACATAGATGATAATGCTATCATTGGTGGTAATTCAGCTGTTCAGCAATTTACCAGAGTAGGTAAATCAGCAATGATTGGAGGCATGTGTGGTGTAGTTAGAGATATAATTCCATATGGAATAGCACATGGAAATAGAAGTGTTTTACAGGGGTTGAATTTAATTGGTTTGAGAAGAAAAAATACACCAAATAAAGAGATAATAACTTTAAGTGATGCTTATAAAGAGATTTTTAAAAATGAAAATTTAACTGAAAATTTAAGTAATTTATCAAATGAATTTAAGAATAACCAATTGGTTTCAGAAGTTATTGAATTTATAGAAAAAGATAAGAAAAGACCAATTTGTACTCCATTTTCAAAATAAAATGATAGGTTTATTTTTAGGTGACACAGATTTTTCAGAAATAGTTCTTAGCAAAATAAAAAAACGAAAAAAAAAATATTTCATTATAGATTTTTCAAAAAATAATAAGTTTAATAAAGACAAGAATTCTTTTAGAATAAGCATCGGAAGATTTGGGACAATTATAGATTTAATCAAACAAAAGAAATGTAAAAGAGTTTTGTTTGCAGGTAAAATTTCAAAACCAAATTTTTCTTCTTTAATGTTAGATTTTAAAGGTATTTATTATATTCCAAGTATAATCAGAGCAGCTAAAATAGGTGATGCAGCTATAATTAAATCAATAATTAAAATTTTAAATAATGAAGGAATAAAAGTCATTAGCTCTATATTTTTTAATCCTGAACTTTCTTTAAAGAGAGGTTGTTACACCAAATTAAAGCCTAATAAACAAGATTTAATATCAATTAAAAAAGGAAAATTTTTTTTTAATAAAACCAAAAGTTTAGACCACATCCAAGCTTTAGTAATTAAAGGAGATAAAATCTTAGCCAAAGAAGGTAAAGAGGGCACAAAAAAAATGTTGTCAACATTAAAGAAAAAATCAGAAGGTATTTTAATTAAATTACCCAAAAAAAAACAAGATTTGAGAATGGACCTCCCAACAATTGGTTTACAAACTTTTAAAGATGCTAAAAGATATGGGTTACGTGGTGTAGTTTTGCAATCTAAAAAGAATATTTTTCTAGATAAAATTGAATGCATTAAATTTGCTAATAAAAACAAGATATTTATTAATATTATATGAAAAAAATATTTATACTTACAGGCGAGCCTTCTGGAGATAAATTAGCTTCAACAGTTATTTCTAAGTTAAAATCTCAAAATCCTGATATTGAATATTCATCTGTTGGTGGAAATCATTTAAAAAAATTAGGAATTAATTCTATTTTTAATTTAAGTGAAATAACTTATCTGGGTTTTACAAGTATTTTGCTTAATATATTTAAAATCAGAAATAAAATTAAACAAACAGTTGATGAAATAATTAAATTTAATCCCGATATACTATTTTCCGTTGATAGCCCTGATTTTACTTTGCGTGTAGCTGAAAGAGTAAAAAAAATTAACAATAATATCAAAACAATTCACTATGTAGCTCCTCAAGTTTGGATATGGAGAAAAAATAGAGTTAAAAAAATTAAAAAGTTTATTGATCATATTCTTTTATTATTTGATTTTGAAAAAAAATATTTTGATGAGGAAAATATAACAAATACTTTTGTTGGACACCCATTAATTGAGAATAATGAAGATAATAAAAAATTTATTGAAAATATAGTTCCTAAAGATAAAAAAATTATATCAATTTTCCCTGGAAGTAGAAAATCTGAAATAGACGCATTATTAAATATTTTAATTGATTTTATAAAACTAATGAACAAAAAACATAATGATTTTTATTTTTATTTTCATTCAACTGATGAAAATAAAAATTTAATCTTATCAGAAATTAAAAAATTTAATTTTGAAAACGTTGATGTAGTTTCAGACGAAAGTATTAAATCAAAAATTCTTTCTTTTTCAGTTTTTGCTGTATCGAAATCAGGAACGGTTTCGTTACAAATTTCTAGCTCAAATGTACCTTCTATAATTATTTATAAACTCAGTTTTATAAATTTTATGATATTTAAGATGTTAGTTAATGTTAAATTTGCAAATATAATTAATATAATCAATAATCGTGAGGTTATTCCAGAACTGTTACAAAATGAATGTAATGCTGATGAAATTTATAAGTCTGTAATTTATCTTTTAAAAAATCCTGAACTTATTAAAAAACAATTATTTGATTGTTCAAAAACATTAGAAGGAATTAGATCTAAAACTTCTTCCTCAGAAGAAGCTTGTTTCGTTCTAAGAAATTATCTTAGCTAGCCTATTTAACACCTCTTCTTTGCCAAGAGCTATAACCATATCATATAAACCAGGACCAAATTTTGATCCTGTTAAAGCAATCCGTATAGGCTGACCAACTCCTTTGAAATTTGTATCATTTGTTTTAATCAAATTATTTACTACAGGCTCTAAACTCTCCTTATTTATATTTAATATAAGTGATAATTCTTTAATAAATTCTGAAATAATTTTTTTTGCTTTATCATCAATCAATTTTAAATCATCCTGATTGATGTTAACTTCATCATTGATGATGAATTTTGAATTATTGTAAATGTCTTCTAAGGTTTTAGCTTTATTTTTTAAAAACGATAATGAGGATTTAACTTTTGTTTCTTTATCACTTTTAATTTCTTCTTTATAAATTTTGCAATATTCAAATAGATTTTGATAAAGATCGTTCTCATCGATTGTTTTTATATAGTGCTCATTCATTGATAATATTCTGCTTATATCTAGCTTTGATGGTGATTTGCCAATACCTTCTAAATTAAAGAATTCAATGCTCTCATCTAGAGTAAATATTTCTTTGTCTTGATATGACCATCCAAGTCTAAGTAGATAATTTCTTAAAGCATCAGGCATTATGCCTATTTTTGAGTAATCATCCAACGTTGAGGCATTATCCCTTTTTGAAAGTTTTTTACCTTCAATAGTATGAATTAATGGAATGTGTGCAAATTCTGGAACATCCCAATCCATTGCTTGATATATTTGTATTTGTTTAAAAGTATTTATCTTGTGATCATCTCCTCTAATTATATGTGTCATTCCCATTTGATGATCGTCAACTGTTGCAGAAAGGTTGTAAGTCGGCGTTCTATCGTTTCGTAAAATTATAAAATCTTCTATTGTATTATTTTCAATTTCAATATCTCCTTGAACTAAATCTTTAAGTTTAGAATTTCCTTCTATTTTACTTTTAAATCTAATCACGGGTCTAATATCTTTAGGAGCATCTTTTTCATCAGAATCTCTCCATTTTCTATTATAAATATATGGCATCTTTTTTTGCCTAGCTCTTTTTTTTTGTTCCTCTATCTCTTCAGCAGAGCAATAACATTTATACGCATTACCATTTTTTAATAACTCGTTTGCAACTTTAATATGATCTTCTATTTTTGTAGATTGAATATATTCCTCACCATCATGTTCAATTCCTATCCACTTTAATGATTTTATAATTTGAACTTTGTGTTCCTCTTTAGATCTTTCTTTATCAGTATCTTCTATTCTCAGGTGAAAAGTTCCTTTTTGATTTTTAGAGAACAACCAATTAAATAAAGCAGTTCTTACCCCACCAATATGAAGAGCTCCAGTAGGGGATGGAGCAAAACGTGTTGCTACTTTAGACATCAATGTTGTTTAGACTATTTTTTTAGAAGTTTCTATATAAAGATACTAAAACTCCTTGAACTTTTACTCTATCAGGTCCAAAAATCTTAGTTTCATAGTTTCTATTAGCACTTTCAAGCGCCACAACTTTACCTTTTTTTCGAATTCTTTTTAACATTGCTTCATGCTCATCTATTAAAGCAACGACAATTTTGCCATTATCAGCAGTGTCAGTTCTTTTTATGATAACAGTATCACCTTCATGTATACCCGCATCTATCATAGAGTCACCTTGGACTTTTAAACCAAAGTAATCACCATTTTTTTCTAAATTATTTGGTAGTGGAATTCTAGATACCTCATTTTGTATTGCTTCAACAGGTGTTCCAGCAGCAATTTTACCAAGTACTGGCACTTCCACTTCTTCAGAATTAGTTTGTTCCTCATCTAGTCCACCTTTAATCACACTAGGTGAAAAACTATTATAAATATCATTTGCAGAGGCTGTTTCTGGTAATTTAATTACCTCTAAAGCTCTTGCTTTGTGAGCTAATCTTTTAATAAAACCTCTTTCCTCTAAAGCACTAATCAATCTATGAATACCTGATTTAGATTTTAAATTAAGAGACTGTTTCATCTCTTCATATGAGGGAGATACGCCAGAACTTCTCAACTTCTTGTTGATAAATAAAAGTAGGTTTTTTTGTTTTTTTGTTAGCATAAGAACAAATATCGTACAAATAATGTTCTATAAAAGTTCTTTTAAATTAACAATACTAAAAAAAACTAGCAAAATAGGGCTTTATTTGACTATAAAACTGAAAATATAGAATTTTTATCTAAGTTTTTTAAAAGTGATTCACCAATTAAAAAAGTGTTAATTGATGTTTTGTTATTAAGCTCTAATAGCTCATCTTTATTCTTAATTCCACTTTCAGATATTAAAGGACCTTTGTGACTTTTTACAACATCATAAATATCATAAGTTGTATTTATATCAGTTTTAAGTGTTTTTAAATTTCTATTATTTATTCCAATTAATGCATCTTTAAAATTTAATGCTTTTTTAGCTTCTTCTACTGTATGAACCTCAACAATAACTGACATATTATATTTCATAGCTTCATCATATAATTCAGAAGCAAGATCATCCGAAACCCCAGCCAAAATAATTAAAATAGCATCAGCACCATAACTTTTTGCCAAAGGTATTTGAAATTTATCGATAAAAAAATCCTTACACAATACAGGTAAATTTATTTTATCTTTTATTTTGCTTATGTGAATTAAATTTCCTAAAAAATAATCTTCTTCTGTTAAAACTGAAAGGCAAGTTGCTTTATTATTTAAATAAATTTTAGCAATATCTACTGGGTTATAATCATCAATTATTATACCCGCTGAAGGACTTGCTTTTTTAATTTCAGCAATAATTGAAGTTTTATTATTTTTTATATTATTTTCTATTTTATCTTTAAAATTAATATAGCTATTATTTTTATCTATTAACTCATTCAAAACTTTAAGATCTAAAGTTTTTTTTAATTTATCAACTTTTTCAACTTTCTTTTGAATGATATTTTGAAGTATATTTTCAGACATTTTGAATTTTTTCTAGATGTAAAAAAGTTTTTCCAGAAAGGATAAATTCTCTTGTGTAATTATATGCTTCAGAAAAGTCTGAAAATTTTTCTCCAACAATTAAACCTGCTCCAGCATTTAAACAAACTGCTTTTGAAAAGTCATTATCTTTACCTTTAAATATTTCAATCATCTTATCCGCATTAAATTTTGCATCATCACCCACTAAATTTTTAAAATTATCTGCATTAACCCCTAAAGCATTTGGATCTATTTCTATTTCAGATATTTGACCATCTTTTAATTGAATAACATTAGTAATTGCATATGGAGATATTTCATCTAATCCATCTTCACTATTCACTATCCAAGCGAATTTTAAATTTAAATTTTTAAGTCCTTCTGCAAAAATTTTTAATAATTTTTTATCAAAAACACCTACAACCTGCCTTTCAACAAGGGCTGGATTACTTAAAGGACCAATCATATTAAAAATGGTTCTTTTTCCAATTTTCTTTCTTACAGGTCCTACAAATCTCATTGCATTATGATAATTTGGTGCAAACATAAAACCAAAATTATTGGTATTAATTTCTTTTTCAATATCCTTAGGTTCTAGGTCAATTTTAATTTTTAAAGCTTCCAAAACATCGCCAGAACCACATTTTGAAGAAACAGCTTTATTGCCATGCTTAGCAACTTTTGTACCCATGCTGGCTAAAAGTAGGGCAGAAGCAGTTGAAATATTAAGAGTATTCATACCATCACCCCCAGTACCACAAGTATCAATACAATCACTTACATTTACTCGTTTTGATTTTTCTCTAAGAACAAAAACACCACCTGCTATTTCATCTGAAACTTCACCTTTTTCAGATAGCAAAATTAAAAAATTAAAAATTTCATCATCACTGGCCTTTCCAGTCATTAATATTTCAAAAGCTGTTTTACTTTCTTCAAAAGTTAAATCTTGTTTATTTTTAAGTTTTTCTAAAATTTGATCCATTAATTTAATTGTTAATAAAGTTTTTAAGAATTTTCATTCCAAACTTAGTTTTAATACTTTCGGGATGGAATTGTACACCATGAATATTAAATTTTTTATGTTGAACACCCATAATCACCTCATCTTCTGTCTCTGCTGTAATCTCTAGCTCTTTAGATAATGTTTTTTTATCAATTATCAAACTATGATATCTGGTAGCTTCAAATGTATTTGGGAGGTTTTTTAAAATACCGATTTTTTTAGATTTGATTTTACTTGTTTTGCCATGCATTAACTTTCTTGCTTGAATAATTTTTGATCCAAAAACTTGTCCAATTATCTGATGACCCAAACATACTCCTAAAAAAGGTAATTCTTTATATAATGAATTCAATATTTTAATACAATTGCCAGATTGATTTGGGTTTCCTGGTCCTGGTGAAATAACAATTTTATCATATTTCTTTTTAATGATTTCTTTAGAATTAATTTTATCATTTCTAACTACATCAACTTTAACATTTAATGAGGAGATATAGTGATACAAATTAAAAGTAAAACTATCGTAATTATCTATTAACAATACTTTCATTATCTTAAAGCATTAATTAAAGCTTTCGCTTTATTAACTGTTTCCTCATATTCATTTTTAGGTCTACTGTCTGCAACTATACCCGCACCTGCTTGCACATAAAATTTTTTATTTTTAGCAACTGCAGTTCTTAAAGCTATGCATGTATCAAATTCCCCATTTGCAGCAAAATATCCAATTCCACCTGCATAAACTTTTCTTTTTGTTGTTTCTAATTCATCTATAATTTCCATAGCTCTAATTTTTGGAGCCCCAGAAACAGTACCTGCTGGAAAACCAGCTAAGAGCGATTTAAATTTTGAAAATTTTTTATTATATTCCCCAACTACATTTGAAACTATATGCATTACATGAGAATATCTTTCAATAATGAAGCTTTCTGTAACTTTTACCGAATTTATCTTTGAGACTTTACCAGCATCATTTCTACCCAAATCAAGTAACATCAAATGTTCTGAAAGTTCTTTTTTATCTTTAAGCAGATCTCTTTCATAAAAAAGATCTTCTTTTTTAGTTTTACCCCTTGGTCTAGTTCCTGCGATTGGTCTTACAGTAATTTTATTATCCCTAAGTCTCACAAGTATTTCAGGACTTGCACCAATTATTTGAAAATCCTCAAAATTAAAGAAAAACATAAAAGGAGAAGGGTTTGTTACTCTTAGTTTTTTATAAATATCTAATGGTTTCTTTGTTAATTTTGCCTCAAATCTTTGGCTTAAAACAACCTGAAAAATATCTCCTAATTTAATATATTTTTTTGCCTTATTAACCATTGATAAAAATTTATTTTTTGAAGTGTTAGATTTCACTTTTATATTTTTTGATTTTTGAATTATTTTTTTATCAATATTTTTAATTGATGACTGAATCACTAATTTAAACAAATCAGATTTAATTTCTTCATATTTATTTTTATAGTTTTTAATTTTTTCATCTTTAAAAATATTAGATATGTAAAAAATTTCTTTTTTTAAATTGTCATGAATGACTAAAGTTCTTGGACGAAGAAGCCTTACATCTGGTAAATTAAGATCGTTTTTACAATTATTTGGAATTTTTTCTATGTATCTGATTGAGTCATAAGAAAAATATCCAGAGATTAATGAGCAAATATTAGGTAAATTTTTGGGAGTTTCAAACTTGAAATCTTCAATGATTTTTTCAATTAATTTATCTGGTTTATCATTTAATTTCCTTTTTTTATTTGTTTTAATTAGATAAGAATTATTATTATTAAACTCCCAAATTTTATCAGGATTTTTACCAAATATTGTATATCTACCTTTGATTTTACCTTTTTCTACAGACTCAAATATAAAACTGTTTTTTTCCTCTAGGAAATTATCGATTAGGTTTAATACTTCTTCATTATTTTTTACTTTCTTTTTAGAAAAGATGATTTGATTTTTTTTGCTTCTATGTCGAAACTTAAAATCTTTGAAGCTTCGATTAATAATCATTTGAAATAATTTTTAACTCTATCAATAGTTTTTTGATTTAATTGAACTTGATATTTGTCATTAAGCAATTGATCATAAGATTGTAAGATACTTTTTCTATTATTTGTATTTTGGCTATTTACAAATTTAAGATATTTTTCATCAGTTTTGTTAAATGAATTTTTATTTGTTCCAGTAATTTTTACTAAATAAATTTTATCTTCTTTATTTACAAGAGCAAATGAGTTTACAGGTAACGCATAAAGCATTTTTACTGAATTAATATCAATGAGCTTGTCATCTTCTATGGAATTAATGGAAGAATATTCCTTATTTGAACCTGCAAGTTCCTCAAATTTTGAATTATCAAATTTCTTTTTTTGAATTTCTTCTATAATTTCTCTATTGTAATCAAATTTACCTTTTTGATATATTAACTCTACTATTTCTCCTTTAATGATTTCATCATTTAAATCTGGAGCTCGATCATATTGATCATCAATATTATAAAGTAAAAAGTTATCAACACTTTCTATCAGGTCTATTTTAGATGCTTTCTTAGAATAAATTAGATCTTCATTAATCTTTTTACTAGAGCTAGGTGCAAACTCATTTACTTCAATAATGTCAACATTTATATCTTCTAATATAGTATCAAATGTACTTCCTTGAGAAATTTTGTTCTCAATTGAGTCAATTTCATCAAAAAACTCTTGATTAAATTCTTCTATTCCAATTAGATTTTTTGGATTTAAAATCACATACTTAAAATCTATATATTCTCTTTTTAATTGATCTTTGTTTTCATCAATAAATACTTCAATTTCTTTTGCTGTGTAATCAGCTTTTGCTTTATATAGATTTTCCATATCAAAATACTCGATATCTAATGATTTATTATTTTCTTCAAACTTTTTTTCTATCAAAAAATTTGGCGTTATTGTTCCAGCACCAATAAAATCAAACAAATGTTTCTGTAATTCTCTATTTTTTAATTTCAATTCAAACATTGGAGCTGACAAGTTGTTGGAGAGTAAAAATTTTTCATATTTAATTCTTTGAAAAGTACCGTTTTCATCATGGAAATTTTTATTTTCTTTAATGTTTTTAAGTATGGTTCTTTCGTTAATTGAAAGATCAAAGTCTTCAATTTCTAAATCAATCAATGTAGTTGAAATTAATCCTGATAATAATTCTTCAATAATATTGTTCTCTAAATTATCTCGAATAGCTTCTTGTGAAATTCCACTTTGGTTCACATAGTCAATAAAATCTTGGGTTGTTACATTTGTTTTATTTATTTTTGCAATATTGTTTTGATTATTGGTACTAAACCCTCCGCCAAAACCACCAAAGCCAAAAGCGATGATGATTATGACAATTAACACCAATCCACCAAATTGTTTCCAGCCTAAGTTTTTTAATTTTTCAATCATAGCGTTATAAATTTATTGATCTGTAAAAAACAAATCTATAGATTAAAAAATCAATTATGACAAATAAATATATGTATTTTGTAGCTAATTGGAAAATGTTTGGTGATTTAAGAGCTCTAAATTCACTTGATAAAGTAATAAAGTTTTCAAAAAATAATAAAAAAAATAAGTTAAAAATAGTTTATTGCCCACCAAATACATTAATACGTCCATTATCGAGAAGACTTAAAAAAACAAAAATAGAGGTTGGTGCCCAAAACTGTCATCACAGCTATGACTACGGTGCGTACACAGGTCAAGTAAACTCAACTATGCTTAAGAATGTTGGAGCAAAGTATGTTATTTTGGGACACTCAGAAAATAGACAACTAGGTGAGACAGATAATTTAATTAATTTAAAAATTAAAAGTGCAATTAAATCAGGTCTCAAAATTATATTTTGTATTGGTGAAACCTTGAAAGAAAGAAGAAAAAAAAAAACTAATCAAATTTTAAAAAGACAAATTGAAAAAGGATTAAAATCGATAAAGAATAAATCCAAAATTATTATAGCCTATGAACCGGTATGGTCTATTGGCACAGGTGTAATTCCAAAAGAAGCGGTTTTAAATGAAACTATTTCATTTATTAAAAGCAGATTTCTAAAAAAATATCCTAAAATCTTATATGGCGGATCTGTAAATACTAATAACGCAAGTATATTAAAAAAAATTACCAACATTGACGGTTTTTTAATTGGAGGCGCATCCCAAAATCCAAAAAAATTTATTGATATAATTAAAAAAACCATTAATTAGACCCTCATGGAAACTTTATTATTAGTAATTAACATCATACTTGCAGTTATTTTAGTTCTTCTAGTTTTGTTGCAAAAATCAGAAGGTGGTGCCCTTGGTATTGGAGTTTCTCAAGAAAATTTTATGCTATCTAGATCGGCAGGCAGCTTCATGACAAAAGCCACTGCGATCGTAGCAACACTTTTTATTATCTGCAGTTTAGCACTTACAATAATTTCTAGAGCAGAACTTACCCCTACAGGCTCAGTATTAGATACTGTTGAGGAAAAAACTGAAGACACGCCATCAATTCCAGAAAATAATTAATTAATCCTTTTCAATTCATTTTTTATTCGCTATAAGATACTTCCATGGCGCGATATATATTTGTGACTGGCGGCGTGGTTTCTTCCCTTGGTAAAGGTCTCTCTTCAGCATCACTGGCTTATTTATTACAATCAAGAGGTTATAAAGTTAGATTAAGAAAACTAGATCCTTATCTAAATGTTGATCCAGGAACAATGAGTCCTTTTCAACATGGAGAAGTTTTTGTAACAGACGATGGCGCTGAAACAGATTTAGATTTAGGTCACTATGAAAGATTTTCAGGCGTAACTGCAAAGAAAACCGATAACATTACAACTGGAAAAATTTATAGCGATGTACTTAGAAAAGAAAGAAAAGGTCAGTATTTAGGTAAAACAGTTCAAGTTATTCCACATATTACAGATAGAATTAAAGAATTTATAAAACACGATACATCTAAAGAAGACTTTGTCATTTGTGAAATAGGAGGAATAGTAGGTGACATAGAAAGTCTTCCTTTCGTAGAGGCAATAAGGCAATTTTCAAATGATATTGGTAAAAAAAATGCATTATTTATTCATCTAACTTTAGTTCCTTATTTAAAAGCATCTGATGAAATAAAAACCAAACCAACACAACATTCAGTTAAAGAATTAAGAAGTATAGGTATTCAACCTGATATTATAATTTGTAGATCAGAAAGGCCTATTCCTTTAGAACATAGAAAAAAAATATCTTTGTTTTGTAACGTTGATATTAAAAATGTAATTGAAACTGTTGATGTTAAGACTATTTATGAGGCACCGATTAGTTTTGCAAAAGAAAAATTAGATGTTCAAGTTTTAAATTATTTCAAAATAAAATCTAAAAAATCTAATAACTTAACACCTTGGAAGAAAATAACTAAAATCACTCTTAATACTAAAAGATATGTAAATATTGCAATTATTGGAAAATACGTTGAATTAAAAGATGCGTATAAATCTTTAGATGAAGCACTTACTCATGGTGGAATATCTAATAATCTGAAAGTAAATTTAGTTAGAATAGATTCTGAAAAATTAAAAGTTTCTGAAATTAAGAATAAACTTAAAAATGTTTCAGGAATTTTAATTCCAGGTGGATTTGGTAAAAGAGGAACGGAAGGCAAAATTGAGGCGATAAGATATGCAAGAGTAAATAAAATTCCATTTCTTGGTATTTGTTATGGAATGCAAATGGCAATTATTGAATTTGCTAGAAATCAATTGAAAATTAAAAAAGCAACTTCATCTGAATTTGATAAAGGCGGTGTTCATATTATTGGCTTGATGCATGAATGGGAGAAAAGCGGCAGAAAAGTTAAAGGAACAGATAAAGATTTAGGAGGCACCATGAGACTTGGTTCTTATGATGCAATCTTAAATGATAAATCTAAAATTAGAGATATTTATAAATCTAGATTAATTAAAGAAAGACATAGGCATAGATATGAAGTGGATATTTCATATAAAGAAAAATTTGAGAAGAAAGGATTAATATTTTCGGGTTTATCTCCAGATCAGAAGCTACCAGAAATAATTGAACTAAAAAATCATCCTTGGTTTATAGGAGTTCAGTTTCATCCTGAATTTAAATCTAGACCTTTGAACCCACATCCATTATTCTCTTCTTTTATCAAAGCAGCAAAAAATCATAGATGAGTGCGATAAAAGTAAATTGTGAAAATATAGAAATTTCAAACAATAATAAGATTTGTATTATTGCAGGTCCATGTCAGTTAGAGACAGAACAACATGCACTCGATATGGCTGGAAAAATTAAAGAAATTACCTCGAAATTTGGTCTTGGATTTATTTACAAAACCTCATTTGATAAAGCTAACAGAACAAGCTTAAAAGGTAAAAGGGGTGCAGGATTGGATGCATCACTTCCCGTATTTGATAAAATTAAAAAAGATTTGAATGTTCCTATTTTAACAGACATCCATAATGCTGAACAATGTGAAATTGTTTCAAAACATGTTGATGTTTTACAAATTCCAGCTTTTTTATGTCGACAAACAGACTTGTTAATTGCTGCAGCTAAAACAAAAAAAATTATTAATGTAAAAAAAGGTCAGTTCTTAGCACCTTGGGATATGGTTAATGTAACTAAAAAAATTTCAGAGTCTGGAAATGATAAAATATTAGTAACTGAAAGAGGTGCAAGCTTTGGTTACAATACTTTAGTCTCTGACATGAGATCATTACCTATTATGGCAAAGAATGGTTATCCAGTAATTTTTGATGCTACTCATTCTGTTCAACAACCAGGTGGGCAAGGAGAATCCTCTGGCGGCCAAAGAGAATTTGTTGAATATTTAGCAAGAGCTGCAGTTGCGGTTGGAGTTGCTGGTGTATTTATTGAAACGCATCAAGACCCTGACAATGCACCTTCAGATGGACCAAACATGGTACCATTGAATAAATTAGAGAATCTATTAAAACAATTACACGATATAGATAATCTAATTAAAAAATAGTGAGTAAAATTTTAAAAGTAAAAGCACGTCAAGTTTTTGACAGCAGAGGAAATCCAACAGTAGAGGCAGAGGTTTATATTAAAAATAATAGTGCATCCGCTATTTGTCCCTCAGGTGCTTCCACAGGAACTTTTGAAGCTTTTGAAAAAAGAGATAAAAATAATAAACGGTATTTAGGAAAAAGTGTTTTAAGTGCAGTTAATTTAGTTAACACAAAGATTTCAAAAAAATTAAAAGGACAAAACATTCACAACCAAGAAAGAATTGATGCTTTGTTAATTAACCTGGATGGTACAAGACAAAAAACAAACTTAGGAGCTAATGCGATGTTAGCCGTTTCTATGGCTGCAAAAAAATTGTCTGCAAAAGCAAAAAAGTTACCTTTGTATAAAACTTTTTCTCAAAAAAATAACTTTCAATTACCTTATCCATTAATGAACATCATTAATGGTGGAGCACATGCAAATAATGGTCTTAGAATTCAAGAATTTATGATCAGACCTGATCGAGCTAAAAGTTTTTCTGAGGCGATGCGGATTTGTTTTGTTGTTATTAAAAACTTAAGTAAATTAATTAAAGACAACGGCTTATCAACTTCAGTAGGTGATGAAGGTGGGTTTGCACCTATGATCAGTAGTAATAATCAAGCTTTAGATTTAATTGTAAGTGCAATTAAAAAATCAGGGTTTATTAATGGTAAAGATGTTTCTATTTGTCTAGATGTGGCTGCTAATGAATTATATAAAAATAGCAAATACTCTGTTCACTCTAAAAGTTATATTTCAGTAGATAAATCCATTAAAGAATATCAAAAAATTATAAAAAAATATAAAATCAAGTCTATTGAGGATCCGTTTGCTGAAAATGATTGGTTGGCGTGGAATAAATTAATGAAATCAATAAAAAAAGTTCAGATCGTTGGAGATGATTTGTATGTAACAAATCTTGAAAGATTAAAGAAAGGTTTCTTAAATATTTCCTCTAATTCTATATTGATAAAGCTAAATCAAATTGGCACTGTTTCAGAAACTCTTGATGTAATTAAATTTGCACAAACCATTGGATATAAAACAATTATATCTCACCGATCAGGTGATAGTGAGGATACGTTTATTGCTGATTTAGCAGTGGGCACTAATTCAAATCAAATTAAAACGGGATCTTTGGCTAGATCTGAAAGGGTTGCAAAATATAATCAATTAATCCGTATTGAAGAAGAACTTGGAAAAAAAGCGAGGATGAATAAGATCAATTAATGCTTCGATTAATAAAAAGAAATTATTTTTTATTAATATCTGTTTTTCTTATTTTCTATTTTGGTTTTAATTTAGTGTCTGGGGAAAGAGGCCTTTTTTCTTATATCGAAAAAAAGGAAATTTTGTCTAACTTGAAAAAAGAGGAATTAACCCTAACTATCAAAATAGAAGATATGGATTATAAAAATTCACTTTTAAGTACTAATTTAGATCTTGATTATATTGAGACTTTAATTAGAGAACGATTTTTGTTTGGTAAAAAAAATGAGACTATTTATATAATTAAAAAAGATGAAAAGTAGACACCCAGAAAAAGAAAACAAACCGGTTAATCCAATTAAAAAAAAACCTGAATGGATTAGATCTAAACTTACAAATAGTAAGGAATTCTTTTTAACCAAAACAATAGTAAATAATAACAATCTTGTAACCGTTTGTCAGGAAGCAAACTGCCCAAATATAACTGAATGTTGGAGTAAGCGACATGCAACTTTTATGATTATGGGAGACACCTGTACAAGAGCTTGTGCTTTTTGTGATGTTAAAACTGGTGTACCAGAAAAATTAGATCAACTTGAACCTGTTAAGATTGCAGAAGCGGTAAAAAAATTAAATTTAAAACATGTTGTGATTACTTCAGTGGATAGAGATGATTTAGATGATGGTGGATCAGAACATTTTTTTGAAGTGATTAATCAAACTAGAAAAACGAACCTAAATACAACTATTGAAGTTCTTACACCTGATTTTTTAAGAAAAGGAGATGCTTATAAAAAAGTTTTAGATGCTAAACCAGATGTTTTTAATCATAATATTGAAACAGTCCCTAGTCTTTATTTAAAAGTTCGACCTGGATCTAGATACTTTGCATCTTTAGAACTTTTGAAAAATGCAAAAAAAGTTAATAAAAATATTTTTACTAAATCAGGAATAATGGTTGGCTTAGGGGAGACAAGAGATGAAATTTTACAAGTCATGGATGATTTAAGAGCTGCAGATGTTGATTTCATAACGATCGGTCAATATTTACAACCTTCAACCAAACATTATCCATTAGATCGATATTACACACCAAAAGAGTTTGAAGATTTAGGAACAATTGCAAAAGCTAAAGGATTTTTGTTAGTGTCTTCATCCCCTTTAACCAGATCTTCATATCATGCTGATGAAGATTTTGCGAAACTGCAACAAAATAGATTAAAAAATAATTAATGCCAAAAGCATCAGTTAAGCGATTAATTGATAACAGAAAAGATAAGCTAATTGAGTTTGTTTTAGATATTGAAAAATACCCTGAATTTATTCCTTTCTGTGATAATTCAAAAGTTTATGAGAGAAGTGATAACGGAGATACAATAAATATAATTGCTGATCTTACAATAGGTAAGGGGCCGTTTAAGGATACATTTAAAAGTGACGTTAAATTAAATAAAAAAAATGATCATATTCATGTTGTTAATTTAGGTGGACCATTAAATCATTTAGAAAATAATTGGAAATTTATTGAGGTAGGAAATGATACAGACGGTTTCAAGACAGAAGTTTTTTTTGATATCGATTTTGAAATTGAAAATAAATTTTTAAATATTTTAATGACCAAATCTTTTCAATTTGGTTTAGAAAAGATAGCAGACGCGTTTCAAAAAAGAGCTGAAAGTATTAAATAATTTTACTGATTATCTTTATTACGGTACGAACTGTTGATTTTTGAATTGAATTACGATTTTTTGATTTAAATTTATTTTCTTTAATAAGTAGAGCTTTACCTTTTTTGAACCCAATATAAACAAGGCCAACGGGCTTTTCTTTTGATCCACCTCCTGGTCCAGCAATTCCTGTTATGGAGACGTTGATTTTACTCTTTGAAATTTTAGATAAATTTTTAACCATTGCCTTACAACACTCATGGCTTACTGCACCATATTTCCTAATAATATTTTTATTAACTTTTAATATTTTTATTTTAGCTTGATTAGAGTAAGTGGTAAGACCCATTTGAAAATATTTTGATGAATTCGCTAATTTAGTTAAATTATGAGCCAATAATCCACCTGTACAAGACTCAGCTACAGATATAGTTAATTTTTTTTTAATTAATTTTTTATGAAGTAGTTGAACACTCATTAAAATTTTAAACTTATTAAATATATTAATATCATTGAATATAACCCTGCCATTATATCGTCCATAATTATTCCAAAATAGTTCTTATGGTTTTTATCAAAATAACTTACAGGAAAAGGTTTTAGGATGTCAAAAAATCTAAAAAAAACAAAAGATAAAATATAATAAATTTCAATTGAAATACTTATTTGATTAGTTTTATTTAAATACAATAACAAAATTAAAGGCATGGATTGCCCTAAAACTTCATCGATAACTATTTGTCTTGGATCCTTATTTTTAAATTCAGATTCAGCGTCTTTTACTGCATAAAATGAATAAAAGAATAAAAGTATAAAAAAAATAATTGAAAACTTAAGATCTGTGTAACCTAAAATTTCATAAGCAAAATAAATAAAAACAGCTGTTACAGCAGAGGTTACAGTGCCAGGAATTTTGGTTAAGTATCCATAACCAAAGAAAGTGGATAACA
>CACEEO010000007.1 GCA_902558585.1 uncultured Pelagibacteraceae bacterium
TGGGAAGCATGTTTGTAACCATTCTGTCATCAACACTCCTCATAAACATATCTCCAATTGGAAAAATATAAGTAATTACAAGAAATAATAATAATGGTGCTACAAGAAGAAACGCTTTTATTTTGTTCTTCTTTTCAGCTTTTTTTAAACTAACCTCTAGAGGTATACCATCGGTAGTTAAAATTTGTTTTTTTTCAGAGCTCATAAAAAAATAGGGCGGTTAAATTAACCGCCCTAAATATATTATATAAATTCAGTGTTTAAAACTGAAATTATAGTCCTGCTTTCATCGCTTCCCACTTCTCACTGATCTCAGTATTGTTATCAGCCCAGAAAAAAGGATCCACTAAGAAATATCTCTTAGTATTTTGAGGAGCAGTTGGCATTTGAGGCATCATTTCTGTTTTACCATCTTTGTACCATGGTTCACCAGCCTTAATTACCTCAAGAGAAGATTTTCTCCATGGAGCATATGCAATGTACTTAGCACTACCAGCTAACATCTCAGTGTTAGTCATCATAGCTAAAGCTTTTTTAGCATTTGCTTCATCCGGTCCACCTTTAACAAGTGCGAAATATTCGTAGTCAAGACCTTGACCATCCCATACTTGTTTAATTGGAGCGTTCTCTCCAACTTCAGCGTTAAAGAATCTTCCGTTCCAACCAGTTGCCATTACAACTTCACCAGCAACTAATAGTTCAGGTGGTTGAGCACCCGCAGACCAGAATACACATCCACCATTTGGATCTGTACATAGTTTTTTAATTTTATCCATAGCTCTGTCGATACCACCATCAGCTTCAAGTTTTCTGTAAATTAACTCTCCGCCTTTACCCATTTTTACACCGTCAGCAGCTAGAGCGATTTCTAAATTAGTTAAAGCACTTTTATAGATCGCTCTTTTACCTGGAAATTTTTTAGTGTTAAAGAAGTCTTTTATTGTTTTAGGTTCTTTACCACCAAATGCTCTTGTATCAAAAGCATAGTTCCAAGAATATAAAATGTTACCTACAGCACATTCACTAGGCATTCCTGTGAAGAAGTCTTCACTTGCAGGAGTTCCATCTGGTGCAGCTGGGAAGTCTTTGTCAAAATCAAATTTAACAAATAAACCTTCATCACATCCGTTAATAGTATCGAATGCAAATAAATCTATAATATCCCATGTGATAGCACCTGCTTCTTTTTGTGCTTTGATTTCTGATAAACCACCAGAGTAGTCAACCCAGTTGATTTCTACTCCAAGTGCTTTAGCAGTAGGATCACCATACCCAAGCTTTTGAGACTCTGTATAAGCTCCACCCCATGATGCTACTGTAACAGCAAAGGCTGAAGAAGTTAGAGACACAACAAAAGAAAGAGCTAGTAATAATTTACTTATTTTTCTCATTATTCCTCCGTTTAAACGTTGATATAAATTAATTTATATAAGTAAAAGTACAACAAATAGGGATGATTAAGTCAACAGCTGATTTTGTCATTAATATATATATTAGATATATATATTTTTAAGTGAAATTATTTTGGGTCTAATGCTCTAGCATCAACACTGTTCCATCCAATATTTATATCTTGACTGACTTTTAATTCTAAATTGGACGTACTATTAGGAACTTTAAGGATAAACTCTGAACTTCCTAAAAGATTTAATCTAACCCTTGTATGATCTCCATGATAGATTACTTCTTCAATCTTTCCACTAAACATATTATCCATCTTATCACTTGGATTAATTAATGCTCTTTCAGGTCTTAAGGAAACTGTAGTTTTTTCACCTTTGGACTTAACTGAAATAGGATTGGCTAAAATTTCTGAATTTGATAATTTTACTTTGCATTTGTCTTTGGAGATATCAACCACTTCTCCATTAAAAGTATTATTTTCACCAATAAACTCTGCAACAAAAGAATTAACTGGCTTCTCATAAAGTTCAGCTGGATCTGAAAGTTGTTGAACTTTCCCATCATTAAATACTGCAATTCTATTTGACATTGTTAATGCCTCACTTTGATCATGAGTTACATATACAACTGTTACACCAATGCTTTCATGGATGTGTTTAATTTCATATTGCATGCTTTCTCTTAAATTTTTATCCAATGCCCCTAAAGGCTCATCCATTAAAACAACTGCTGGGTCAAATACTAATGCTCTTGCAACAGCAACCCTTTGTTGTTGACCACCTGAAAGCTGGGCTGGCATTCTAGTTTCGAAACCACTCAAAGAAACCATTGATAAAGCTTTATCTACTTTTTTATCTATTTCATCTTTTTCAACTTTTCTTACTCTTAATGGAAAAGCTAAATTTTCATAAACTGTCATATGTGGAAATAATGCGTAGTTTTGGAAAACCATACCAATACCTCTTTTATGTGGAGGAATATTAGAAATTATATTTCCATCTAACAAAATTTCACCATGAGTTGGTGTTTCAAAGCCAGCCAACATCATTAGACACGTTGTTTTACCTGAACCAGATGGACCAAGCATTGTTATAAACTCACCTTCTGCAATATCTAATTGAAGATCTTTAACAACAAGAACTTTACCGTCATAACTTTTATCTACTTTGTCAAATTTTACAAATTCTGGATTTTTAGACATAAAGGTGAATATAAATCATTTGTGTAAATAGATTTCAATAGCTAATTAACTCTTAATATGAAGCTCTTTTGGAAAATTACAGAATAATTCGGATCCGTTCTCTGTAACTCTTATAGCTTCAGATGCTTCAACGCCCCAATCTCCAAACTGCATTACTGCTATCATATGAAAACAAACATTGGGCTCAAGAACTGTCATGTCTCCTTTATAAATATTAAGTGTATGCTCTCCCCAATCAGGAGGATAACCAATTCCAATTGAATAACCTGTTCTAGATTTTTTTTCTATTCCATATTTATCTAAAATTTTCCAAAAAGCTTGTGCAACATCATCTGCTGTATTTCCGGGTTTGATTGCACTAATACCAGCATTCAAGGCTTCAATTGTTTTGTTCATTGTGTCAATCTTTAATTGATTAGGTTTTCCAAGCAGAACTGTTCTAGCCATTGGAGCATGATATCTCTTATAAACTCCAGATAATTCAATAATTGTAGCTTCTCCTTCTACAAATCTTTCTTGTGTTGCTGTTAAATGTGAGGCCGAGGTTCCTTTCCCTGTTGGAAGTAAGGTTGCAATACTAGAGTATTCACCTCCAAATTCCTCAGTACCATAAAATAAACTTTTTTGAATTTCACCAACTGCATCACATTGTCTAACCCCTGGTTTAATTGCTTCCGTAGCTGTTTTCATTCCTTTTTCTGAAATTTTTGCTGCAGATTTCATATAACTTATTTCAGCGTCTGATTTGACTAATCTTGCCCAATTAACTAAACGATCACTATCTAAAATTTTTGCGTTTGGTAATCCCTGTTTAATTTTTTCATAACAGAATGCGGTAAAATAATGAGCATCCATTTCAACACCTATGTTTAGCTTATCCCACTTTCGCTCCTTAATAATTTCAACTAAATAATCATATGGGTGTTTTGGCCATGTATGAATATAGTTTTCATCATAAACAATAATATTTTCATTTTTTAAGTAAGTTGTTATATACGCGCCACCAGCATCTTGTGCTCTTACAAAACATAAAGGTTCATCAGCATTTATATGGACAATAGCACATTGAGCATAATAAAAAGACCATGCATCATAGCCTGTTAAATAATTTAAGTTGTTAGTATCATGCGAAATTAAAAGTTCGATGCCTTTTTCCTGCATCATTTTTTTAACTTTTGTTAATCTTTGTTTGTACTCTTCTTTAGTAAAAGACATCAATTTACTTGGAATAATTTTCCAAACCCTTCAACTGAATTATTTTTTTTAATTTTTATAAGAGTATCCCAAATTAAAGCCTGATTACTAGATAAAACAATGGTATTTAATTTTTTTTCTAATTTATCAATAATTTCTAGAACTGGTAAAGCTGTGCATGACACAAATAAAGCATCAGCTCCATTCAAATCTATTTTTGATAATACTTCATATAAATAGTCTTGATCAACTTTTCCAATGTCATAATCATCTTGAATATCAAAATAAGAATTAGATGTAACTTCAAAACCTTCGCTTTTAAAATAATCTAAAACATCGTCATTTAATTTTTTGCTATATGGAGTAAATATTGAAACTTTATTGATATTTAGTTTCTTTAAAGCTTGTATAGCTGCAGTGCTAGGGGTTGAAACTTCAGCCATAGGTTTTGCAATTTTAACTTTTTGTTCTATTGTTTCATGTCCTGCTGCAATAGTTCCTGAAGTACATCCGTAAACAACACAATCCAAATCTTGATCAGGTAAGATATCTTTTGTTACATCAGTTACTTTATTAGACATTTTGATGAGATTTTCTTTCGTGAGAGGGTTGTAGCATTCTATCCGGTTGACAAAAAAATCAATCTTTTTGTCTTTAATTACATTGATAAAATCTTTCTCAATCATAAAGTCACTTGCCAGAGCAATAAGACCAACTCTTGGATTAGATCTTCCAATAAACTTAGGATCTATTTTTGTTGAATTCATATTTTAAAAAGTGAATATATCATAAGTTCTTTAATAATCATTAATATTAAAATAGGCATGAATATAAAAGATACTTTTGTAGCGTCACTTGTGCCTATTTTTTTAGGCTTCGGTTTTGTAATTGCTAAGCCAGCATTTGAATCCTTCCCACCTATTCTTTTAATGGGTATAAGATTTACTTTTGCTGCATTATTATTGATTTGGTGGTTTCCAGTTCCAAAAGGATATTTAAAAAGAATATTTGCTGCATCATTAGTAGCGAATACTTTACAATATAGTATTACGTATTCTGGCTTAAATTTAATTGATGCATCTGCAGCTGTTCTATTAGTTCAAACGGAAGTTCCGTTTGGCATTATTTTTGCCTACTTCTTGCTTAAAGAAAAACCAACAATTAGAGCGGTAATTGGAATTGCCATTGCCTTTATTGGTGTTTATATTTTAACCGGATCTCCTAACTTAGATGGAAAATTTGTTGGAATTGGTCTTACTATTTTAGGATCTGCTATTTGGGCTCTTGGACAAGTTATGGTTAAGCCTTTAAGCAAAGAAATTAATCCTTTGGCTTTAGTTGCTTGGTTAGCATTATTCTCTGGACCAATTTTAGTATTGCTATCAGCAATAATTGATGGAAATACAATTAAATATCTAACAAATGCAAAATTTGATCATTGGATTATTGCAATTTATATTGGTTTCATCATGCAACCAATTACTTATGGTTGTTTCTATTACGTTTTAAAAAACAACCCACTTTACAAAGTTCTTCCTATTGTTACTATGGGTATCCCTCCAACAGGTTTACTGGCTGCTATATTTCTTTTAGGTGAAAAACCAACTCCAGAATTGTTTATAGGTGGAGCAATAATAATAGTGGGTGTAATTTTAATTGTATTTACAAAAAATAAAAAAGAAGAGGAAATAAAATGAAAATAGGTTTTATCGGATTAGGAAATGTAGGCGGTAAACTTGCTGGAAGTTTATTAAGAAATAATTTTGATGTTACTGTTATAGATATAGATGAAGGTTTAACAAATTCATTTAAAAAGCTTGGAGCTAAAATATCAAAGTCTCCTAAAGAATTATCAGAAAATGCTGATTTAATTATTACTTCTCTTCCTTCACCTGAAGTTTCTGCAGAAGTTATGGAAAGAGAAGATGGAATTTTAAATGGTTTATCAGAGAATAAAATCTGGTTAGAAATGAGCACAACAGATGAAAACGAAGTTAAGAGACTTGGTGAAAAAGTAATATCAAAAAAAGCAATCCCACTTGATGGTCCTGTCAGTGGAGGATGTCATAGAGCAGCGACAGGTAATATTGCAATATTTGTAGGTGGAGAAAGAAAAGCTTTTGAAAAAATATTACCTGCCTTAACTATAATGGGTAGAAAAGTTTTACATACTGGAGAGTTAGGGAGCGCGTCAGTTCTTAAAGTCATAACAAATTATCTGGCATCAGTTCATTTGGTAGCTTTAGGTGAAGCATGGACTGTTGCGAAAAAATCAAATTTAGATCTAACTAAAGCATTTAAAGGTATAGCTGTTTCATCTGGAAATTCATTTGTTCATGAAACAGAAAGCCAAGTTATTTTAAATGGCTCTTATAATATTAATTTCACAATGGATCTTGTTTTAAAAGATACTGGTTTATTTGATAATCTGGCTAAGAAATTAGATGCTTCTTTAGAGATTTCTCCAAAGATAGTTGAGATATTTAAAGATGGTCAAAAAAAATATGGTTCGAGAGCATGGTCCTCGATGATTGTAAAAAGAATGGAAGATTTAAATAAAATTGATTTTAGGGCTGAAGGTTTTCCTGATGAGCTTGTAGATAATGAACCAGAAGAAAAAGGCTATGAAATTTAATTTATATGCTAAGATTATAAAATGTTAGATAAAAGAAAATTTTACATAAATGGTAAATGGGTTGATCCAGTAGAAAAAAATGACTTTGAGGTAATCAATCCTTGCAATGAAGATCCTTGTGCAATTATTTCATTAGGTTCAAAAAAAGATACAGATAACGCAGTTAAGGCAGCAAAAACTGCATTTGAAACTTGGAAAGAAACGAGCAAAGAAGAAAGAGTGGATTTGCTGGAAAAATTATTAGTAGTTTATAAAAAAAGATTTGGGGAAATGGCAGAGGCTATTTCACTCGAAATGGGTGCACCAATGGATTGGGCAACAGATGTTCAAACTGGATCTGGGCAAGCACACTTAGAAGATTTTATTTTAAGACTAAAAGACTTTAAATTTGATGAACAATTTGATCAAAAATCAAATAACCATATTTATTATGAGCCAATAGGAGTTTGCGGGCTAATTACTCCTTGGAATTGGCCAATAAACCAAATAGCTCTCAAGGTAGTCCCTGCCTTTGCAACAGGATGCACAATGATACTAAAGCCATCAGAAATAGCACCAATTTCAGGAATGCTATTTGCAGAAATGATTGATAAAGTTGGTTTTCCAAAAGGAGTATTTAATCTGGTAAATGGAGATGGTGCAGGAGTTGGAACTCAAATATCAAGTCATCCTGATATTGATATGGTTTCTTTTACAGGTTCAACACGTGCTGGACGACTAATTTCTAAAAATGCAGCCGAAACAATAAAAAGAGTTTGCTTAGAACTTGGTGGCAAAGGTGGAAATATAGTTTTTGCCGATAGTTATAAAAATGCAGTTAGAGATGGCATAAGAAATGTAATGAGTAATTCTGGTCAGTCATGTGATGCACCAACAAGAATGTTAGTTGAAAAATCTATTTATAAAAGAGCTGTGGATGAGGCAGTAGATGAAGCCAATAAGATAAAAGTAGATCAAGCATCAAAAAAAGGAGATCATATTGGTCCGGTTATTTCTAAAACACAGTATGATAAAATTATAAATTTAATCGAAAGCGGAATATCAGAAGGAGCAACATTATCTGCGGGTGGGCCAGAGTTGCCTAATGGATTAAATAAAGGCTATTTTATTAAACCAACTATTTTCACAAATGTAACAAATGAAATGAGAATTGCAAAAGAGGAAATTTTTGGTCCAGTGCTTTCCATAATACCTTTTGAAAGTGAAGATGAGGCAGTAAATATTGTAAATGATACATCTTATGGTTTAGGAAATTATTTACAAACTGAAGATAGAGAGAAAGCTCATAGAGTTGCAAAAAAACTAAGGTCAGGATGTGTTTATATCAATGGAAATGCAGCTGACGCAGGCACACCATTTGGGGGATACAGACAATCAGGAAATGGAAGAGAAGGTGGAGTTTGGGGGCTTGAAGAATATTTAGAAGTAAAAACTGTTACAGGCTGGAAAGATTAATACTTTTAAATTCTAGCATATCTTCGAAAGTACACATTTCAGGTCTTGTGAAAGTAATTTTTGGAAATTTTTTACTAAAGTCAAACGATAATTGTTTATTAAATTCAATTAAATTTTTTATTTCAATTTGATTAAGTTCTCTCAAGATATATGCCAAAGTAATATGAAAAGTATATCTTTGATGGTTTTCAAATTTAATTTTTAATAAGCTGCTTATTTCATCTCTACAATTTCTTAATATTTTTTCATCATTTTCAGAAAATGGTTCTAAAATAATACTATAACCACCAAAAAACATTTTTAGTTTAAAATTCAATTCCTCTGGAAAATTATAGTTTTCAATTCTTTTATTTAATTCAACAGCTATATCTTTGTAATGCATATCGGGATCTACATCTGATGGCCAATAATTGGTGTTTTTAGTATTTAAATTACAACAATCAAATAATGTCATATGAAAACTGGATGGAGGTAAATAGAAATAAGTTTTTTCAGGATTAAAATTTTCTATATTTTTTTGGAAACTAATTATTTGATCAGATAAATCGGTATTAAGAGGAATATTACAAATTATTGTGCAGCCTGGAAATGGTAAAGGATTTCCTCTGTCATCAAATTTATTTTCTGCACCTTTTAAAGTATATCCTTCAAGTTTTCCTGCTAAAAATTTCTCTTGATTATTAACTATATTTAAATCCATTAAAATAAACTAAAACCATTTTATATTTTCTTTCTCACAAAGTTCTTTCAACCTTAATGGATAATCTGTCATAATACCATCTACGCCGTACTCAACCATCTTTAACATTTCGTACTCTTTGTTTACTGTCCATACATTTACTGGCAATTCTTCTTGATGAGAAATATCGACAAGTTTTTTTGTAATGTCTTTTCGGTATGGATGCCAAGCTTTTCCACCTTGTGACTTTATAATTTTTGGCAATTCATGATCTTCATAATAAGGCAAAAAACTCAACCATGGAGATCTGTTGTAAATAGTTTGATTAATATTAATACCTGTCAAATGTTGAGTTAAGTAAGCTCTTGGAATTTCAGGATATTGATTTTTAATTACTGATAAAGTTCTCCAATCAAATGATGAAACGATTATTTTATCTTTTAAAGATGATTCATTTATATCGTTCATAATTAATTTTACTGTATCTTCTGGTTCTGGTGTCAAATTTTCTTCCTCTGGTGTAGATTTTATTTCTAAATTTATTAATAATTTTTCAGATTTATTTTTTGAAGACATTTCTAATAATTCAGAAAGTTTTGGTATTCTTTGGTTTTCTAATTTTTTTTGATTAATAAATCTTCTTCCGTATCTGGATAGTTTATTTACTGAACCTACATCAAACTTTGAAAGTTCTTCATAAGTTAAATCAAATATTTTTAAATTTTCATCCTCTATCCAATTCCCCTCATTATCTTTTGTTCTGCTTGGATCTAATCTAAAATCATGAGCAATAACTGGTACAAGATCCTTAGAAATTAATATATCTGTTTCGTATGCATTAATATTATTTTCAAATAAATATTTGAAACTCTCTAAAGTATTTTCAGGAAGATCTCCCCTAGCTCCTCGGTGTCCATAAATTTTTATATGATTTGGTTTGCTTAAAATCAAATTTAATTAACTCTTTTACCAGTGCTTTTATCAAAAATATAATATTTTTTGTTCTCAATATTTAGACTTAGATTAGAACCTTTTTCTATAGTTTGATTTCCTGGGCACCTGTAACAAAAGTCTTTTATATTTTTCAATTGACCATAAACAAGATTATCCGAACCAAGCTGTTCCACTAGGTCTACTTTTAAATTAATTAAACCATTTTCAGATTGTACTAAATGCTCTGGTCTTATTCCTAAAGTAACTTCTCCTTCATGCTCAGTATTAACGTCTTTAATCTCAAAACCTTCTGCAGATAATGTTTTATTTTTTAAATTACCATCTAAAAAATTCATTTGTGGTGAACCAATAAAACCCGCAACAAATAAAGATTTTGGATTATCATATATCTCTATAGGAGTACCAAGCTGTTCAATAATTCCATTATTAATTACTGCCAACCTATCAGCAAGTGTCATGGCCTCAACTTGATCATGCGTAACAAATATACTTGTTACTCCAACTTTCTGCTGAAGTTTTTTAATTTCAAGTCTCATCTGAATTCTTAATTTTGCATCTAAGTTTGAAAGAGGCTCGTCAAATAAGAATATTTTTGGATTTCTTACAATTGCTCTGCCCATTGCAACTCTTTGCCTTTGACCTCCGGATAACATTGAAGGTTTTCTCTGTAAATAATCTGAAATTTGTAACAGCTTAGCTGCATCATTTACTTTTTGCTCAATTGTTTCTTTGTCAATTCCTCTATTTTTTAGACCATAAGCTAAATTATTATAAACATTCATGTGTGGGTATAATGCATAGTTCTGAAACACCATTGCTACATCTCTTTCAGATGGATCAACTTCATTCATTAATTTTCCATCAAGATTAATATCACCCTCTGTAATATCCTCTAAACCTGCAACCATCCTTAATAAAGTTGATTTTCCACAACCACTAGGTCCTACAAAAACCATAAATTCTCCTTCATCAATACTTAATGAAGTTTCATGAACAGCCTTAGTTCCATTTGGGTAAATCTTAGTCACATTTTTTAAATCTAAAAAACTCATTTATTTCTCCGTTTGAATTAATCCTTTTATGAACCATTTCTGTAAAAATACTACCACTAAAACTGGTGGGATCATTGACAAAATGATATATGCAAATCTTTCTGCCGTTCTTGGCAGAGCAACTCCTTCGTAGCTTTCTGTGTAAATAATTTTCATTCCCATTACAACAGTCCAATATTCTTCTGCAGTTGTCATTATTAGCGGCCATAAATATTGGCTATATCCATATACAAACATAAAGATAAACATTGCTGCTATCATAGTTTTAGATAATGGAACCAAGAAATCTATGAAAAAACTCCAAGCATTTGCTCCATCTAATTTTGCTGACTCCAATAGTTCATCTGGAATTGTTTTGTAAAATTGTCTGAAGAAAAAAGTTGCTGTTGCTGAGGCAACTAATGGAAGAATAAGGCCTGTATATGAATTTGTTAAACCTAAATCAGATACAATTTTATAGCTTGGAAAAATTCTTACTTCTAAAGGAACAAGTAGGGTAATAAAAATTAACCAAAAAATTGGTACAGCTAATTTAAATCTATAATAAACCAAAGCATATGCTGACATTGCAGAAATAACTACTTTAAGTGTTGCAATTCCTAATGCCATTATAAAACTATTAATAAACATTTTAGCAGCAGTCACTTCTTCTGACCAACCACCTTTTTCATTTAAAACTTCGTTATAGTTTCTTGCTAGCTGATCACCTATATGAAACTTCATACCTTCTGTCAGTATAGTTACAGAATCATGTGAAGAACTTGCAAAAGATATCCAAATAGGAACTACCATTAACAAGACTCCTATTATTAAAATAATATGAGCAATTATTTGAAGTGGTTTAATTTTCATTTATCTTGAAAAACTCCCTTAATAAAATGTTTCTGTAACACAATTATAATTAAAATTGGTGGAACCATAGACATCATCACGAAAGCAAAACGATGAACAATAGAACCTGACATCATTTTTAGTCCCATAACCACAGTCCAATATTGTTCTGAAGTTGTTACCAATAGAGGCCATAAGTACTGGTTGTAACCAAAAACAAACATAAAAATTAACATGGCTACAATCATTGTTTTTGACAAAGGAATTAAAAAATCAACAAAAAATCTCCAAGTATTTGCTCCATCAAGTTTTGCAGATTCAAGTAATTCATCTGGAACAGTTTTATAAAATTGTCGGAAGAATAAGGTTGCTATAGCTGAGGCTGAAATAGGAACTATTAATCCAAAGTAAGAATTCACTAAATTAAGTTCAGCCATTACTGAATAAGTAGGAAAAATTCTTAACTCTAATGGAACTAAAATTGTAATGAATATTATCCAAAACAATAATGTTGCATGTTTTATTCTATAATAAACCAAAGCATATGCGGCCATTAAAGATGTAACGACAGATAATATTGCAACTCCTGTAGCCATTATAAAACTATTAAAAAACATTTTTAATGCTGTTATCTCTTTAAAAAAACCACCTTGATATAATAAAACCCTTAAGTAATTTTCATAAAAGCTATCTCCTAAAAATATTTGAAGACCATTCATATTAATCATTGAACTTGTGTGCGTTGAGCTAGCAAAGATCATCCATACAGGAACTACCATGATTAGTATTCCAATGAGTAAAATTAAATGTGAAAAACTTGATGTGATAAATCTAGTCATTAATTATAATGTATTTTCCCTTCGATATATCTAAATTGAAAAATTGTAATTACTAATACAATCAACATCATCATAATTGATTGAGCTCCTGCACTTCCTAAATCTAGTCCTCTAAATCCATCCATGTAGGCTTTATAAACTAGAGTTCTTGTTTCGCCTGAAGGAGCACCTATTGTTGTGGTATCGATAATTCCAAATGTATCAAAGAAAGCATAGGTTATATTAATAATTATTAAAAAGAATGTAGTTGGCATTAACAATGGAAATGTAATTGTCCAAAATCTTCTAAAACTGTTTTTACAGTCAATCATTGATGCTTCAATTACAGATTTTTGTATAGCTTGAAGACCTGCCAAGAAGAAAATGAAATTAGCACTGATTTGCTTCCAAGAACCAGCTATTATTACGTAAATATAAGAGTCAAAAACACTTTCGTACCAGTTAAATCCCCAAAGTTCGTGAAATAAATGATAAAGAAGTCCAAATCTTTCACTAAAAAAGTAATTTGCCATTACACCAACAACCGCAGGCGCGATTGCATAAGGCCAAATTAAAAGTGTTTTGTAAGTACTTTTACCATGCATTACATTATTAGCCTGAACGGCAAGCAATAATCCAATGGAGCCTGTAATTAATGTAATTACAAAACTATAAATAATAGTAAATTTGAAAGCTATGAAATAAGCTGGATCATCAAAAATAAATAAAAAATTATCAAACCATACAAACGTCGCTCCAAATCCAAAAGCATCTTGCATTGTAAATGCATCTCTAAAAGTTTGTATGATTGGCCAATATAAAAAAATTAATAAAATTCCTAACTGTGGTGCTAAGAATAAATATTGTGAATAACTAGATTTAAATTGGACTTTTTTCATTTAAGTAAAATAAAAAATAAGGAGGGTAAATCAATACCCTCCTTATTTAAATTATTAATTATAAAGTTTTAGCAAATTGTTTTAACAATTTAGCTGCACCTTTATCCATGTTCTTCAATCCTTTTTCGATTGATATTTTGCCGTTTAACATTGGCTCAACATTTTCGTAAATTACTTCACGAATTTGTGGCCAGTTACCAGCTCTATATCCACCAGGAATAGTCGAACCTTCTAAGCTTAATTGTTCACCAACTGCTTTATGATATGGAGAAGCTCTATAAAAGTTTATAGTTTCAGCTAACGCTATACCACCTTTAGTTACTGCAGAGTAACCAGTCATATTGTGATAATACAGATCCATCTCTGGAGAACCCATAAATTCTATAAATTTAGCAAGTCCTTTGTACTCTTCTTCTGTATGACCATTTAATATCCAGTTAGCAGCACCACCGATAAACGTTGGATACTCTTTACCACCTGTTACAGAATCCCAGTAAGGAATATGATTTACTGTAAAGTTAGGTACAACACCTTTCATTCCACCGAAAGATGCAGCTGAACCAAACCAAAACGCAGCTTCACCAGCTATAAATGGAGCTTGGTTATCTCCCCATGCTCTTCCTTTATAACCATAAAAGCCTTTTTCATACCATTCCTTAACTTTTTTCCAATGCATTACAAATGCATCTGTTTCAGCAAATAAAGTTTTTGTTGGAACAGCATCGTAACCATTGTTTCCATCAGTCATAAGTAGATTATGTCTTGAAAAGAAATTTTCTGTCCAGATCCAAGGAAAGTGACTTTGAACTAAAGGAATATATCCAGCAGCTTTAATTTTTGGTGCCATAGCCTCAAACTCTTCATAAGTTTTTGGAACTGACTCAATTCCTACTTTTTTCAATATGTCCATGTTTGCATACATTAAACAAGTTGAACTATTAAAAGGAACACCAATCATTTTTCCATCAGAGTCAGCATAGAAATTTTTAATTCCTGGAATATAATTGTCTGCATCGACTTTAATTCCATATTTCTCTGCCATTTCTTCAAAACCAATGACAACACCATTTTTAACTTGCGCTACCATTATCGCAGCACCAGCATCATAAACCTGTGAATAGTGTGGTTGGTCTCCTGCTCTAAATGCAGCAATAGTTGCCGCCATGTTATCTTCATAACTTCCTTTACCTGTAGGAATGACCGTATATTGATCTTGTGAAGCGTTAAATCTATTTGCAATTTCAATAATTACATCACCAAGAAAACCACTGTTTCCATACCACCAATGAATTTCTGTCTTTGAGTAGCTGTGCGATGTAAAAGAGAATGTAAATAGAATTGTTAAAATACTAAGTATTTTTTTCATTTTTTCCCTCTCTTTTTAATTTATGTATTTACAATGAAGTAAATTATAAATGTTAAGATAACGTTAAATTAAAATTACTTAAATATTAAAATATATTATTTTTCTAAATCAGGTTGTATCTGTTAATAACTTTTAAGAAATTTTAATCTTCCAATTATTTCATCTCTATCCATGTAATATCCTTGGAGATGTCTATGACCAGAATTAGGATCAAACTCTGTTCTTCCATGAAGCAATCTTCTATTGTTAAATGAAAAAATATCACCTGGCTCTAGTCTAAAATTGATTTGAAATTTAGCATCATGCAATAAATTTCCAAATCGATGATGAGCTTTATAAACTGAATCCATTATATCTGGATGACAATCAAGAGCATCTAGTGTTGCAATACTATAACGAATATCATTGTAATCTCCGTCTTTAGTGAGTGATATTGCTGTACCGTAAACACTTCTTACTGCTTCTTGAGTGTAGTCTTTATCTCTAAATTTAAGTGGAGTATTTACCAATATATCAAAAGTATCTTTTTCATTATTTTTTAAATAATCTGCCACAGCAAATGCATCTACAGCTGATGAGTCGCCACCCTTTGCTGAATTTATTAAACAGTGCAAAAATTGATAACCAGGTGGATTTTCAAACCAAGGCAAATCCATATGATTTCTTAAAGCGTGCGCTGTATATGCAGAATTATTTGGTTTTGGAATATTAATTACTTCAAAAGGTGTTTTAAAAAAAGTTTCTCGAGTATGACTTATGCGGTTTAAAACTTTTAATGCAGAATTTTTTTCTACTGGAGCATTTTTAACAATGGCTATTCCAGTGTAATGTAAAAGCTCTAACCATTTAATCAAACCATCATCAGAGTTTATAATTTCATCATGATCAATATGAATAGATTTTAAGTTATTTTCTAAAGAACTATCCCAAAGTTTATAAGGTGAGACATACTTTTGCTTATTTTTTAAAGTATAGCAGTTTTCTCTTAACCATTTAGGATCGTAATAACTTGTGTGATCTCCTTCACTCCATTCAATTTCTAATTTTCCATCTGAACTTATAGAATATTTTGTGGGATTAATGTTTTGTGAGACTTCAAGAATATTAAACATTCTATGTCTCGAGTATTTATCATGAGCAGTTGGACAATTATCTCTTAGCCAAAGGTAATTAAACTTACTCTCTTCACCATCATTCCAAACAACTTTTAAATACGTTGAATTTTTTTCTAGTTTAGAAATTGAGCTCACACTTAATTTTTATATAAAAGAGTAATCAAATCAACTCAATTAATAGTTGTATTAATAATTCAAAGCTTGTTTTTTATCTACATTCATTATTAAATCTCAGTATTAAAACTTAACCTTAAGGAGATAATTTAATGAAGTTTTTAAAGAAATTAACAATCTCAATTTTCCTTCTGTCATCTTTGATTGTAAGTAATGCAAACGCTGGTGATTGTAAGGCAAGATTGGGAGATTTTGACTGGAGTAGTGCTAACATTCATACAGCAATTACTACTTTTATTCTTGAAAAAGGATACGGGTGTGAAGTTTCTGTAACTAAGGGAAGTACTACCCCAATAATGGCTGCTCATTACGACGGTCAATTAGATGTTATTACTGAAGTTTGGTATGACAACATTATTGCTAATTACGAGCCACATGAAAAGGCTGGTACTATTATTAATATTGGAGTTAACACACCAGACTCTCAACAAGCATTCTATGTAGATAAAACAACAGCTGATAAATACAATTTGAAATCAGTTGATGATATGAAAGATCCAAAAATTGCAGCTTTATTTAAAGATCCAGAAGATCCTTCAAAAGGAAGAATGACAAGCTGTATATCTGGTTGGACTTGTTATACTGTAAACTTGGTTAAGCAAATAGAATATGGTTTAGACAAATACTATACTAACTTTGACCCAGGTTCAGGTGGAGCATTAGATGCTGCTATTGCAGGAGCTTTTGCCAAGAAAAAACCAATCTTTACATATTACTGGGCACCAACTGGTTTAATGGGTAAAGTTGACCTTGTTAGACTTACAGAACCAAAATTTGATTCTGATTGTTGGAACTCTATGTCCGCAGTTGTTGAGGATATTAAAGCAAACGGACCAGATGCTTACAAGAAAAGCTGTGCATGTGAATATAGAGATATGGCTTTGACAAAATCTGTTTTAACTGATTGGGCGAAAGCTAATCCTAAAGAAACTGATTTCTTAAAGAAATATACTATTCCAACAGCTACAGTTAACAAAATGTTAGCTTTTTACGAAGATGAGTCAGATGGTGATATGGAACTTACCGCGATGCACTTCTTAAAAAACGAAAGCATGTGGAAAGATTGGGTGCCTGCAGACGTTGCTAAAAAAGTTAGCGCTGCTCTATAATCCAATATCTTAAATATTTTATGAAAGAGCCCTTCGGGGCTCTTTCTTTAACTAAATTAAATTATGGAAGCATTAAAGAAAAATAAAAAAATAATTTTTAATATTGGTTTATTGGTTGTTTTTGTATGGTTATTAATAACTAGCTATTCACAGTCAAAAAGAAAACCAGATAATATTGGAGAATTATTAAACGATTTTTCTTGGTTAGGAGGTAAATGGCCAAAGTGGTTAGATTTACCATTAATGAATTGGATCAACGTTGGTTTTAAAGCACTTAATGAAAAATATGGATACATATTTGAGGCTATTAACAATGTTCTTCTTTATATGTTAATGCTTGTAAAAAACTTTTTAATTCAAGCTCCATGGCCATTGGTTATACTTGGCGTGGTGGTTCTAACTTATTTTGCAAGTGGTAGAAAAGTTGGAACAACGGTATTTGTAGGATTTTGTACTTTTTTTATAGGTTTTCTTCACCCAATATTTTGGCAAAAAGCAATTGAAACAACCGCGATAATGTTAATTGGAATATTTCTTTGTGTTGTTGCAGGCATTCCATTAGGGATAGCAATGGCAAGAAGTGTAAGAACAAGAAATGTAATTTTGCCAGTTTTAGATTTAATGCAAACTATTCCAAGTTTCTGTTACTTAATTCCGGGTATTATGTTATTTGGCTTAGGTGCTGTTCCGGCAATTATAGCCACATTTATTTATGCAGTTCCTCCTTTAGTTAGACTAACAGATTTAGGAATTAGGCTTGTTGATACTGAGGTTATTGAAGCTGCAGATGCATTTGGTGCAAGTAAAAAACAAAAGCTTTGGGGCGTACAAATGCCATTAGCTTTGCCAAATATTATGCAAGGAATTAATCAGTGTACAATGATGGCATTAGCAATGGTTGTAATTGCATCGATGATAGGTACTAGAGGTTTAGGAGATGAAGTTTTACTTGGACTTCAACAATTAAATGTAGGAAGAGCTGCTGAAGCAGGGATCGCAATTGTACTTTTGGCGATAGTTCTTGATAGGATAACTCAATCTTATGGAGAAACACTACAAGAGAGAACAGCACCAAATACAAAGAAAGGTAAATAATGTCTAAAATTGAGATTAATAATGTTTATAAAATCTTTGGGAACAATCCTCAATCTATAATGCCAATGGTAAAAGATGGAGCGAACAAAGAAGAAGTTTTAGAACAAACTGGTCATACAGTTGGTCTTGATAATGTGTCATTAAAAATAGAAGAAGGTGAAACTTTTGTTTGTATGGGTTTGTCAGGATCTGGAAAATCAACTCTAATTAGGCATTTAAATAGATTAATCGATCCCACTGACGGAGAAATTTTAGTAGAAGGAACAAATGTAATGTCATTAAATAAAGAACAACTAATTGAATTTAGAAGACATAAAATGAGTATGGTATTTCAGAGATTTGGTTTGTTCCCACATAAAACTGTTTTACAGAACGTCGGCTATGGATTGGAAATGCAAGGTAAAGCAGAAGAGGAAAGACATAGTGTAGCGATGGAAAAAATTGATGCTGTTGGTTTAACAGGATTTGAAAATCAATTTCCAAATCAATTATCTGGGGGAATGCAACAAAGGGTTGGTTTAGCAAGAGCACTTGCTACTGATAGTGATATCATGTTAATGGATGAAGCTTTTAGTGCTTTAGATCCTTTAATTAGAAGTGATATGCAAAAACAACTGCTAGATCTTCAATCAGAATTAAAAAAAACAATCGTATTTATTACTCATGATTTAGATGAGTCTTTAAGACTTGGTGATCACATTGGAATATTAAATGCTGGTAAACTTGTTCAAGTTGGAACACCAGTAGACATTATAATGAATCCGGCTGATGATTATGTTAAGGCATTTGTTAAAGATGTTAATAGAGCAAAAGTAATTAAAGCTAAAATTATAATGAAGAGTGTTAATGAATCTAACGATATAGATAAATCTAATTTAATAAAAGTTAATGAAGATCAATTTATAGAGGAATTTTTACCTCAAATTGTATGCTCGAATTCAAATTGTGAAGTAGTTGACAAAAGTGGAAACGTTAAAGGTTACATATCTAATAAAGAATTACAGACATCATTAACAAAATCATAATTAATGGTTTACAAATCATTAAAAAATAAAAAAATTATAATTTCTGCAGGTGCATCTGGAATAGGTTTAGCAACAGCTAAGGTTTGTCTTTCACGTGGAGCATACGTTTATCTTTGCGATATTGATAATAAATCTCTAAATAAATTAAACAAACATCCTCTTATAAATAAGAGGCTTTTTAAATATAATTGTGATGCTTCTGACGAAAGCCAAGTACTGGATTTATTTAAAAAAATAAATAAAAAAACGAAAAAAATTGATGCTTTAATAAATAATGTTGGAGTCGCTGGACCAACTGGATCGCTAGAAAAACTAAAGTCTAAAGATTGGGAAAGAACTATTCAGATAGATGTTAATAGTCATTTTTATTTTACTAAGAAGGCTATACCTTTAATTAAAAAGTCTAGAAATGGATCAATAATAAATATTTCGTCAACTGCTGGAATACTTGGTTTTCCTTTAAGATCGCCTTACGCAGCAAGTAAATGGGCAATTATTGGAATTACTAAAACTCTCGCAATGGAACTTGGAAAATACAATATAAGAGTTAATGCAGTATGCCCTGGTTCAATTAAAGGCGAAAGAATGAAAAGAGTGATCAGAGATAAAGCAAAATTTACAAAAGTTTCGTCAAAAAAAATTGAGAAAGATTTTATTTCAATGAGTTCTATGAAAAAGTGGATTCTTGAAGAAGATATAGGGAAGATGTGCGCATTTTTGATTTCAGACGATTCCAGTAAGGTTTCAGGACAAGTAATATCTGTAGATGGTCACACAGAAAGAAATGATTAATTTACCTAAGTTTTTTTTCGTATTTCTTTCTTAACTTTTGAATATCAACCAAATACTGGTCTCTTATATTAGATATCATTGCAACTGATTTACCTTTAGCCTGTTTTGCTGTTCCTGAAATCAATCTAGAAGATAATTTTTTTGATAGCTTAGGAGCCTTTAATTTAGTCCATGGTAATTTTAAAGCAGGTCCAAATTGTTCCAACATATGTTTCATTCCCGTTTTTCCTCCAGCAAGATGAAAGGTTAAAAATGTACCCATCAAAGACCATCTTAATCCTGGGCCATCTTCAATTGCTCTATCTAATTCTTCAGTAGTTGCATATCCTTCATTAATAATATGTAGCCCTTCTCTCCATAAAGCTTCTTGTAATCTGTCAGACAAATATCCAGGTAATTCATTTTTAACCATAATTGGATTCATAGAAATTGATTTGTAAAATTTTTTAGCTAAATTTAAATTTTTTTTTGAAGTTCTCTTACCTGGAACAATTTCTACAGCAGGCAATAAATATACAGGATTGAATGGATGTCCAATTATTCCCCTATCTGGATTTTTACATTTTGAATAAATTCTAGTTGGCAACAAACCCGATGAGCTTGAAGCAATTATTGAATTAGATTTTGCATATTTTCCAATAGTACTAATCAATTTAGTTTTTAAAGAATAATTTTCAGTTGCACACTCCTGAATAAAATCTGCGTCTTTTAATGTTTGTTCTATTGAGGTAAAAAAATGAAAATTTTTTAGATTTAATTTTTTTTTATTAAATAGTTTTTTTACAAATGGCCAAGTTCTTTTTATTTCAGATAATAAATTTTTTTTTAACTTAATATCTTTATCAAATGCGTAAACAATTTTGTTATGAGTCAAACAACGTATGATCCACCCTGCCCCAATTACCCCAGTTCCAATTATTGCAACTTTTTTAATATTTTGCATTACTTGTGTTTAACAAGTTTTAACTTCTCTCTTGTTTCTGCAGGTGTCATTGTTGATACACCTAGATCTTCAACAATTCTAATTGCCTTTTCAACTAATTGGGCATTTGTTGCCAGTTTTCCTTTAGATAAATACAAATTATCTTCTAAACCTACTCTAGGATTGCCTCCCATAATTACTGTTTGTGCTACAAATGGCATCTCATTTTTTGAAATTGCAAAGCCTGACCACACACCTTCTTTTGGCATAATATCTTTCATAGCTTGCATTGCTAATGGAGTAGCTGGTGCTCCCCAAGGAATTCCTAAACACATTTGAAACATAGGCGGATCATCCAACAATCCTTCTTTATATAGTTGAGCACCAAACCACATATTGCCTAAATCAAACGCCTCGATTTCAGGTTTTACTTTTATTTCTTTCAATCTTTTTGCAGCTTTTCTTAAATCGTTTGGAGTATTAACGGTTATAACTGAACTATCACCAAAGTTTAAAGTTCCGCAATCTAAAGTGCAAATCTCTGGTAAAAATTGCTCAGCATTTGCAATTCTTTCCATAACATTTGCCATATCAGTCATTGGTCCAAACTCCAATGGGTCTTTGCCTTGACCAATATCTAAATCTCCACCCATACCAGTTGTTAGATTCAAAATCACATCTGTATCACTTGAACGAACTCTATCTACAACCTCTTTATATAACTCTAATCTTCTACTTGGAGTTCCATCTTCCTCCCTCACATGAATATGAGCAATAGCAGCTCCAGCTTTTGCGGCTTCAATTGATGCTTTAGCAATTTGTTCTGGTGTTTTTGGTAAATCTGGATGCTTACCAGCGGTATCTCCTGACCCCGTCACAGCACATGATATGAATACCTTGTTGTTCATTTTAAGTAAGATTTATACTATTATAAAAAGGACGAGGGAATAAAAAAATGTCTTTTCACATAACAAACCAAACAATCAAAAAAGAATGGACTGATTATAATAATCATATGAACATGGCCTACTATGTCTTAGTTTTTGATCAGACTTGGGAGATAATTCTAGAAAAATTTAAGATGGGTGAAAAATCTGCAAAGGATACCCAAAGAAGTACCATGGTTGTTGAAACTCGAACTACATATGATGGTGAAGTTAAAGAGGGAGACGAAGTTGAAATTGTTTTAACCTTTTTTGATCATGATAGAAAGAGATTACATTTTAAGATGGAAATGATTGAAAAATCATCAAAAAAATTATCAGCAACTATTGAAATGTTAGCGCTTTATATTGATCTTAGTAAAAGAAAAGTTACAGAATTTGAAGATGAAAAAATTAAAATTATGGACGACTTTATAAATAAAAATAAAAATGAATTTAATTCTGATAATTTATCTATTACTGGAAAACTTAAAAAATGATTGATGTAAAATTATTATCAGGAGCATTAGGTGCTGAAATAAGTGGAATTGACTTGACTGACGTTTCAGATGAAAATTTTAAAAAAATAAATAACTTATTATTAGAACACAAAGTTATTTTTTTTCGAAATCAACCTTTGACATCAGAACAACATGTTGCTCTAGCTTCAAAATTTGGACCATTAGAAACACATGCTTATGTAAGAGGTTTAAGTGAATTCCCTGAAATAATAAGAATAATAAAAAAGCCTGAAGAAAAAACACAATGGGGTGAAGGTTGGCATTCAGATGTTAGCTATAACGAAAAACCAACTAAAGCTGTAATTTTAAAATCAATTAAAATTCCACCAGTTGGAGGAGATACTGTTTTCTCAAACATGGAACTTGCGTGGGAGACGCTAGAAGAAGAGATAAAAAATAAAATCAAAAATAAAAAAGCAGTTCATTCTTCACTTGGAGGTGGGTTTTTCCTTGATAAATATAAAGCAATGCAAAGTAATGGAAATATGGATGAATACTCAAACACTCATCCAATTTTAAGAACTCATCCGGAAACAGGTAAAAAAATTCTTTTTGTAAATTGGACTTACACAAAAGAAATTATTGGTATGGACAAAGAAGAAAGTAAAGAGATTTTAAATTATTTATTTGAACATCAGGCAAGATTAGATCTTACTTGTAGATTTAAATGGACCGAAAATGCAGTGGCTATTTGGGATAATAGAAGTGTTCAGCATTATGCTATTGCTGATTTTTATCCAAATAAAGGGCTTGGTTTTGAAAGAGTAATGGATCGTATAGCTGTTGAAGGGGATAATCCGCAATAATTAATGAAGATAATTTATAAAATCATTTCAAATTTTATAAATAATAAATCTTTATACATTGGTGAGAAAGTAACTATGTCAGAACATATGATTCAGTCAGCCATGCTTGCTGAAAAAGCTAAATGTAATGATGATTTAATTTGTGCATGTTTGCTTCATGACTATGGTCATTTTCTTTTAGAAGATCCTGAAGAATTAGTTAAAAATAAATTAGACGGAGAGCACGAAAATATTGGATATCAGTATTTAAAAAAATTTTTTGGACAAAAAATTGTTGAGCCAATTAAATACCATGTTTTGGCTAAACGTTATTTAGCTAGAGACAAAAAATATTTTGAATTTTTATCAGATGCGTCAAAAATAAGCCTCAAGTTACAAGGCGGAGTTTTAAATGACAAAGAAAGTAAAAAGTTTGAAAATAAATCTTACTTTAAGCCATCAATTCTACTCCGAAAGTTTGACGAAGCCGCTAAAAGAACTGACATAAAAATGAAATCTATTCATGACTATGAAAAGTTGTTAAGTTCAAAACTTATATGAATTTTGATTATTTAATAATTGGCGCTGGAAGCGCGGGCTGTGTGCTTGCAAACCGATTGACAGAAAATGATCAAAACAATGTAGCCATATTTGAAGCTGGAAAACCCAGTGATATTTGGAAAGTTAATATGCCACTCGCAATTTTATATACGATGCATGATCCAAAATATAACTACAAATATTATTCAGAACCAGAACCTCATCTACATAACAGAAGATTATTTTGTCCAAGAGGAAAAATGATTGGTGGATGTTCTGCTCATAATGGAATGGTATTTGTGAGAGGAAATCCAAATGATTATCAAAGATGGGCATCTTTTGGATTGGAAGATTGGTCTTATGACAAAGTTCTTCCCTATTTCAAAAAAATTGAAACATGGTCGGAAGGAGAAAATGAATATCGAGGTGGTAGTGGAATATTGCCAGTGAACCAATCTAAAAATAAAAATCCTTTATTTAAAGCCTTTGTGGACTCTGCTGGTGAGGCTGGTTACAAAATAAACAATGATATGAATGGTAAAGAACAAGAAGGTTTTGGAATGTACGATGTTACTATTCATAAGGGAGAAAGAGCAAGTGTATCTAAGTATTATTTAAATCCTGCTAAAAAAAGAAAGAATTTAAAAGTATTTACAGAAGCTTTTGTTGAGAGAATCATTTTTGATGGAAAAAAAGCAATTGGAATTGAAGTAAAAATTAAAAATAAAGTCGAAAAAATTTATGCAAATAAAGAAGTAATTTTAAGTGGAGGTGCAATTAATTCACCACAATTACTAATGCTTTCTGGAATTGGTCCAAGCCAACACTTAAAAGACAAAGGAATTAGCGTTGTTCACAACTTAGATGGTGTTGGAAAAAACTTACAGGATCACTTGGAAACTTATGTTCAGCAAGAATGCAAAACTAAAGACACTTTATACTCATACGTTAATAAGTTAAATATGGTTAGAATTGGAATTCAATGGTTTTTGAATAGAAGTGGTCCTTGTTCTACTTCTTTCTTGGAAGCTGGAGGATTTTGTAAATCATCTCCAGAAAGAGAGTACCCAAATATTCAATTTCATTTTTTTCCTGCCTTTGTAATCGATCATGGATTAGTTGATCCAGATAGGCATGGTTACCAGTTACATGCAAGTCCAAACCATCCAAAAAGTAGAGGTCATATAACTTTAAACAGCTCAAACCCTTATGATTATCCAAAAATTCAATTTAATTATCTAGAACATGAGGATGATTTAAAACAAACAATAGAGTGTATTCATGTAGCTAGAAAAATTTTAGGACAAGATTCATTAAAACCATATGCAGGAAAAGAAATTGGACCAGGAGAACATTCTAAAACCAATGAAGTATTTGAGGAATATATTCGTTCAAAAGCAGAGACAGCATATCACCCATCTTGTACTTTAAAAATGGGAGTAGATAATATGGCTGTAGTTGACCAAAAACTAAAAGTTCATGGTATAGAAAACTTAAGAGTAGTTGATGCTTCTGTAATGCCAGAAATTACTAGTGGAAATCTAAATGCTCCAACTTTAATGATTGCAGAAAGAGCATCAGAATTTATTTTAAATTCTTAGTATTAAAATTTATTGAAATTAACTTTTATTTAAATTAATCATTTACATAAAATGAAAAAGACTATTGTTCAAAGTTGGAATGAATGGGATCCATTAAAACATGTAATTGTTGGAAGGGCAGATAATTGCTGTATTCCTGCACCTGAACCAGCTGTTGATTGTAAAATTCCACCTGACTCTGTGATGAAAGGTAAACACGGAAGACGAACACAAGATTCTATAGATAGAGCGAATGAACTTTTAGATAAATTTGTTAAAACACTTGAGGGAAGAGGTATAAGAGTTGATAGACCTACTCCACTAAAATTTGATGAAAAAATTGCCACTCCTGATTGGGAAGTAGAACATATGTTTGGGTGTATGCCATCTAGAGATGTTATAATTACAGTTGGAAAAGAAATGCTTGAAGCTACAATGAGTTTTAGATGTAGATGGTTTGAGTATTTAGCCTATAGACCATTGTTACAAAAGTACTTTGTTGAAGATCCCGGCATGAGACACGAAACTGCGCCTAAGCCTAGATTGACTGATGATGATTATCATATGAATTATTTATCGGAAGATGTGAGTATAGAGCAAAGATTACAGTGGGCAGAAAAAAAATATTTTGTTACAACTGAAGAGGAACCACTTTTTGATGCTGCAGATATTTTAAGATTTGGAAAAGATTTAATTGTTCAACATGGATTTACAACTAATCTAAAAGGAATTGACTGGTTAAAAAGACATTTTCCAGATCATAGAATTCATACAGTAAATTTTCCAGGAGATCCCTACCCGATTCATATAGATGCAACTTTTACACCTATAAAACCTGGGTTAATTTTAAATAATCCAGTTAGAAAGCTTCCAAAAGAACAAAGGAAACTTTTTGAAGACAATGGTTGGGAAATTGTTTATGCAGCTCAGCCTGCCCATAATTCACCTCCAGACCTGAGTTATTACTCTGTATGGCTATCAATGAATGTTTTGGTACTAGACCCAAAAACAGTATGTGTAGAAAAGACAGAAGTTTATCAAGCTGAACAATTAGATAAGCTTGGAATGGAAGTAATTCCAATAGATTTTAGAGAAGTCTATGCTTTTGGTGGTAGTTTACATTGCAGCACAACTGATGTTTTCAGAGAAGGTAATCTTCAGAACTATTTTCCAAAACAATAAATTCGTTGTAAACTAATTAATGTCCACCCCTAATAATAATCCTAAAGGGATAGTATTCATATTAATAGCCATGATGGTTTTTTCTGTCCAGGATGGAATCATGAAGTATATTTATAATTTTGTTTCACTTTATGAAATTTACTTAATTAGAACAATAATAAGTTTTGTGCTTATTTTAATGTTTTTAATAATTACAAAACAACCAATAGTATTTAAAACCCAATATCCTCTTTTAACTATTACGCGTGTAATACTTTTTTTCTTTGGCTTTAGTTCTTTTTATGTTTCTTTGACCGTGTTACCGCTTGGTACTGCTACTGCTTTATTTTTTGTTACTCCCTTTTTAATTACAATATTCGCTCATTTTTTTTTAAAAGAAGAAATAGGAATAAGAAGGTGGTCTGCTATAGTCGTTGGATTTATTGGTGTTTATATAACATTAAATCCTGATTTTAGTAATTTTAACTATTTAAGTTTGCTGCCTATTTTATGTGCGTTTTGTTACTCATTATCTATGATAATAATAAAAAAAACATCTGATAAGGATGGTGTTTATACACAAACATTTACATTTTATATTGGTGCAATAATTATTAGCATAATTTTTTATTTTATTATCGGTGATGGTCAATATAACGTCTCAGATCATCCAGCTTCACAATTTATATTTAGGGAATGGTTTATTGATTTTAATTCTAATATTCTATTAATGACTGCAACAGGGGTGACTGCCACGCTTGCTTTTCTTTTTTTATTTAAAGCTTACAGTATAGCTTCTCCTGCTGTTGTTTCGCCTTTCGAATATTCAATATTATTTTGGTCACCGCTTGTAGGATGGTTATATTTTGATGAAATACCTTCATTAAATACAGTGATTGGAATTTTAATTATAGTATCAAGCGGTATTTATATTTTTATTCGTGAAAAGGAACAAAATCAATCTATTGCTACAGAAAAACCACTTAGATAAATGGCAAAAGATAATAATTCTAAAGGTATTATTTTAATAATCGTCGCGATGACTTTATTTGCAATGCAAGATTCTTTAATAAAATATATTTTTGAAAAAGCCTCTCTTTATGAAATTTTTTTTGGAAGGTATTTTGTTGCAGCTGTTTTACTTTTTAGTTACATAAAATTTAAAAAACAAAAAGTTTCATTAAAAACTTTTTATCCTATTTTAACAATTGTTAGAGTTGTTCTTCACTTTTTGGCATTTTCAGCTTTCTTTATTTCTCTTACATACATGCCCTTAGCAACGGCAAATGCCCTATTCTTCTCTTGTCCTTTTTTTGTATCTATTTTTGCTAAATTTTTTTTGAAAGAGTTTATTGGAATAAGAAGATGGTCTGCAATTGTATTTGGTTTCATAGGAGTTTTTATTGTACTTGACCCAAACTTTTCTGATTTTGAATACAAAAGTTTGCTCCCAGTAGTATGTGCATTCTTTTATGCTGCATCCATGACAATAACAAAATACACATCAGATAAAGATGATGTTAATACTCAATTATTTTATTTTTACTTAATAGCCCTAATTTTATGTGGTCTTATTTATTTGTTTATGGGAAATGGACAATTGAATAACCCCAACTTTGATCCAACTACACAGTTTATTTTTAGAGAGTGGTTTTCAAATATTGAATATACATGGAAATTTATCTTATTTTTTGGTTTTGTCGCCTCGATTGCTTTCCTCTGCATATTTTCAGCTTACATTGTTGCTTCACCTTCTGTGGTTTCTCTGTTTGAATATTCTCTAATTATAATGTCTATGATACCTGGATATTTTTTATTTAATGAAATTCCATCAGGTAGAACTTTTTTTGGTGTTGCGTGTATAATAGCTGCTGGAATTTATATTTACTTAAGAGAAAAAGCTAGGGATCATTATATTGCAACAGAAACTCCAGTGAGAAGATGACCAAAAGTTATATACCTACAATTAATATATCATCACTTATAAAAAATAACTTTGAAACTCAAAGTGCATTTAAGACAATTAAAGAAATTGAAAAAGCTTGTGTTAATGTAGGATTTTTTCAAATTACAGGTCATGGAATTAATTTAAAAGAAATTTACAAAACCTGTGAAGTTGGTAATAAATTTTTTAATTTACCAAATAGCAAAAAGAGAAAATTATCACCCAAAAAATGGAATAAAAAAAATAAAAATCTATACAGAGGATATTTTCCTAACGATGTAAATGGAAAAGAAGGTTTAGACATAGGTGATTTAAAAGTAACTAAAAAATATTCCTCAAATCTAAACAATCAATACATAGAGTTTCTTAATTTAGGTAAATGTTTAAATAAAAGCTCAATTAATATTTTAAACAAATATTTTGATAATATTTATAGATTGAGTGAAACTTTGTTTAAAAGTGTAATAAAACTTAATAAAAAAAATCCTGATATTTCTAGTTTAGCTTTTTCAAGATTAAAAACATTAAGTACATTAAGATTTAATTATTACCCAAACCAAACAGAACCAGTTGAAATATCAAAACAAGATGGAGTTGCTCTTGGTTGTGAAACACATGTAGATAGTGGAATATTTACAGTTCTCTATCAAGATAGAAAAGGTGGATTGCAAGTACAAAATAGGAAAAATAAAAAATGGTATGATGTACCATTCAACAAAAAAGCTTTAGTAGTAAATACGGGAAGAGCTTTAGAATATTTAAGCAAAGGTAAATTTAAAGCAACTAATCACAGAGTTTTGTGGAATAAAAGTAAGAGACTATCTGTTCCTTTTTTCTTTGAACCTTCCTATGATTTCAAAATGAACCAATCATTTTTAAATGGAAGTAAATTTAAAAATAATGGTCAAATTTATGAGAAATTTCTCAACAAATCTTTAAAGAAATTTATTGAATATCAACGTTAGTAATTATAAAGTTTAGACATAAAGCGATACATAACTCGTCGATAAATTCATAGATTTACGAAAGTGGGATCGGTCGTCTTTAAATTAACTTTTAAAGGAGGCTTTATGAAATTTGGTTATTTTTGTAATACCACAAACTGGACACACAAACCTTATCATCAATTGTTAGATGAAACTAAAGAAATCACAGAATACTGTGATCAAAACAAATGGAATTCAATTTGGTTTACAGAACATCACTTCAATCACGAGGGAATGGAGTCATGTACAAATCCATTAATGATGGGTGCAGATGCAGCTGCAAGAACAAAAAATATTAGAATAGGTCAGGCTGCAAACGTTATTACTTTCCATAACCCAATAAGATTAGCAGAAGATATTGCAACTTTAGATCAACTTTCAAAAGGGAGAGTTGAAGTAGGTGTAGCAAGAGGAATTTATGGTAGAGAAGCAATAAATTTAAACAAAGAGGCTGATTTAAAAGATCAGGCTAAAAATTTCAGATTATTTGCTGAGACTTTAGAAGTATTGAAGAAAGCATGGAGTGAAAAATTTTTCAGCCACCAAGGAGAATTTTATACTTATCCATCACCAAATTATGTTTGGCAGCATGATATGAGTCCTCCTACTGAGGAATTTATGAATATGGAAGACAGTACTATGAAAAAAATTAGCGTTGTTCCACAGCCATACCAACAGCCACACCCTCCAATTCATCAAGTTGTTGATGGAATTAGATCAATTGAGTGGGCTGCTGAAAATAATATTAATGTTATCATGTGGATACCAACTGTAAAAGCTTTGAAACCAAAGTTCGAAGCTTATAAAAATAAAAGATCAGAAGTAACAAAGAAAAATATACCCCTTGGCGAAGGGGTATCTCTTGTAAGAGACATGTTCGTTGCGGATACTATGGAAGAAGCAAAAGAGAAAGCTGGTGAACATATGGTAAATTATATGAGATGGGTTTGTCATTGGAGAGGTTTAGGAAATCATATGGATCCTGGTGAAGAGCTACCTGAAACAAAAGGTAAATTGGATTTATTAAATTATGAATTTTTACATAAAAGAAACATGTTATTTGGAACACCAGAATATGTGATTGATAAAATTCATGAATTAAAATCTGAACTCAATTTACAAAATTTGCAAGTTTGGTCTAATTTTCCAGGTGTGAAGCATAAAGATTGTATGAAAAGTATAAAACTTTTCACAGAAAAAGTTATGCCTCACTTCCAAGATGATTTTGATACTGAAGTAAAAAAAGTTTCGTGAATAAAAAACGAAAAAGAATTAGCGGCGGACAAGCTGCTGTTCAATCATTAAAAAAAGAAAGAGTAAAACATGTTTTTGGACTTATTGGTTCAGCAACAATGGAAATGTTTGACGCTCTTTATCATGAAAAAAGCATAAAATTTATTGGTGTCAGAGATGAAAGAACTGGCACACACATGGCAGATGGTTATGCCAGAGCCTCGAATAAACCTGGAATAATTATTGCAGGCCAAAACGGACCTGGTGCTACTAATTTAGTTACAGGGGTTGCTCAAGCAAAAGCAGCCTTTTCTCCAGTTGTTGCAATTGCAGGTTCGTATTCAACTAAAGATAAAATGGAAGATGCATTCCAAGGTTTAGATCAACAGTCTTTGTTTGCACCTATTACAAAAAAAACTTGGACTATAAAAAATTCAAAAATAATTCCAAAAATTATGAGTGATGCTTTTAGTTTGGCAATGAAACCTAGAAAAGGACCTGTTTGTGTAAATTTACCAAGAAATATATTAGCAGATTCAAACAATTATAATATCAATACTAAAAAACCATCTTTCACAAATGACAGCAAACAAAAAGGAAATAAAGAAAATATCAAAAAGGCTGCAAAATTAATCGGATCTTCAAAATGTTCAGTAATTATTGTTGGTGCAGGAATTAAGTATAATTCTAAATACAAAGAGGTAATAAAATTGGCTGAACTATGCAACTTACCTATTGTTACAGCAGCGGGTCATGGAGATGCAATTCCTTTTGGTCATAAATTAAATGCGGGACAAATGGGTCCTAGAGGAAATCCTGTTGCATCAAGATTAGTTAAAAATGCAGATGTCATTTTAGCAATTGGAACGCGTTTAGGATTTAATTCAACTTTTTACTCCTATGAAAATATAAATAAAGAGGCAAAAATAATTCAAATTGAACTGGAAAAAACAATGCTTGGAAAATATTTTCCTGTAAAAGTAAAGATACACGCAGATGCTGCGACTGCAACTAAGCAGCTTTACGAAGAGATTAAAAAAGAGAAAATTAAATTAAATGTTAAAGATTGGACCAACTCTTATTTAAAACAGAGAAAAGAATATTTGATAAATAGAAATAAAGAAAATTTGGGTTCAAATTTTCCTATACAGCCAAAAGGGCTATTTAAACAATTAAGAAAAGTGCTACCAAGAAACTCAGCAATTACTTTAGATGCTGGAACGTTATGTTTACAGGCTACAGATGCTTTAGAATATTATGATCCTCCTTCATTATTTACTCCGTTGGATTTTGGTTTAGTTGGTTTTTCTTTTGCATGTGGTCTTGGAGTCAAAGTTGCAAAGCCTAAAAAAACAGTTGTTAGTCTTATGGGTGATGGGGGTTTTGGCATGACAATATCTGAATTGAGCACTGCTGTTGAATATGGAATTAATACAACAACTATTGTGATGAACAATCAAAGTTGGGGTGCTGAAAAAGCTTATCAAAAAGATTTTTTTGGAAAAAGATATTTAGGTGCGGATATTACCAGTCCATCATTTGATAAGGTTGCGGAACTTTATGGTGCAAAAGGTTTTAAAGTTAAAAAAATTTCTGAGATTAATGAGGCTTTAAGAGCAGCGATAAAATCAAACAAACCATCAGTGATAGATGTTGATGTAGATCCAAAAGCATTATACAGTTTTAGGAGAGATAGTTTCAAACATAGAGTAAAAAAATGAAATTAGAATTAAGAAAATTTACAAAATTTGTAGACAAAACTTTTATTGAAGGTGGCAAAGAAGCGAAGGTGCCTGTTTTATTAGTATCAGTAGCAGCTGTGTTTAAAAATCCATGGCATGGACAAGGTTTTGTTGAAGATCTAAGACCAGCTATTTTAGATCTTGCACCTAAATTAGGTGATTTACTTGTTCCAGAATTGATAAAAGAAATTGGATCAGCTGAAAAAATATTAGCATATGGCAAGGCAGGTGTAGTTGGACTTAACGGCGAAATTGAACATGCTTCAGCTTTTATTCATACTTTAAGATTTGGTAATAAATTTAGAGATGCAGTTGGTGGAACTTCCTATTTAAGTTTTACCAATACAAGGGGACCTGCTGGATCAAAGATTGCAATTCCAATGATGCATAAAACAGATTCTGGATTGAGACCATATTACCTAACTCATGAATTTACTATTCATGATGCTCCCTTCGACGATGAGGTGGTTATTGCAATTGGTGGAGCATCAAGTGGTAGAGCGCATGCAAGAACTGGTGACAGATATCAAGATATGAAAGAAATGGGCATTGAGCCAAAATAATTCTTGATGACAACAGGAACTACTGCCTCAGGAACCTATTACTTATTCAATAAAAAAAATCAAGAAGTCCCAATAGTATTTGTACATGGTGTTGGTCTTTCTCATGAAATTTGGCAGCCTCAGCTTGAATTTTTTAATTATCATTCAACTATTGCTTACGACATTTTAGGTCATGGAAAATCGTCATTAGAAGAAGGACAAATAAGTTTTGATGATTTTTCTGAACAACTAATTGAGCTAATGGACCATCTTAATATTAAAAAAATTCATCTTGTAGGTTTCTCTATAGGGTCGTTAATTGCACGAAATTTCGCAACGAAACATAATGAACGATTACATACATTAACTCTTTTGTGTTCTATTTATAAAAGAACTGAGGAACAACAAAAAATAGTTAATCAAAGGTTTGAACAAGCAAAACAAGAATTAAAACTCTCAAAACAAGCCCTGAAAAGATGGTTTACTGATAAATATCTAGAAAATAATCCAGAAATATATGAAAAAATAAGTTCAATTTTGTCTGCTAATAATATGAATAATTTTTTAAAGGTTTACGAGCTATTCGTTAATCATAAAAATGATGAAGATTTTAATAAAATTAAAGTTAGCACGCTGGTTATGACAGGTGAATACGACATTGGCTCAACAGTAAAAATGTCTCAAGAATTGAATGCTTTAATCTCTAAAAGTCAATTAAAGATCATTAAAGATGGAAAACATCTTTGTGGTATTGAGTGTGCTGATGATGTAAATTTAACAATCAAAAATTTTATTAAATCTTATGACTATACTTAAACAATACAAAATGTTTATTAATGGCGAGTGGGTTGACTCTGAAAGCAAAAAAACATTTGAAACTCTAAATCCAGAACATAATGAACCTTGGGCAATTGTTCCAGAAGCAAATGCTAAAGATGTTGATAATGCAGTTAAAGCTGCGCAAAAAGCATTCGAGGGTGAATGGCCCAAGCTACTTCCTAGAGAAAGAGCTAAATATTTAAGAGCTATTGGAGATCAATTGAGAGAGAATGCAGAAATGCTAGGAGAAATAGAAACAATTGATACTGGAAAACTCTATAGAGAAACAAAAAAGCAAGCAGTTTATATAGCAGAATATTACGACTATTATGCTGGCTTGGCAGATAAAGTTGAAGGCACAGTTTTGCCAATAGATAAACCAAATGTTCAAGCAATAACAACTAGAATACCTATAGGTGTTATAGCTGCAATAATTCCTTGGAATTCACAAATGTTTTTAACTGCGACTAAAGTAGCACCAGCACTTGCAATGGGTAATACAGTTGTAATTAAATCTTCTGAACTTGCCCCTGCTGTTTTGTTTGAATTTGCAAAATTAATTGAAAAAACTGGGATCCCTAAAGGTGTAGTGAATGTAATTACAGGATTTGGAGATCCTTGTGGTAAAAGTTTAACTACTCACAATTTAATTGAAAAAGTTGCTTTTACTGGTGGTCCTGAAACAGCGCGACATATAATTAGAAACTCTGCGGAAAATTTATCTGAAGTAAGTTTAGAGCTAGGTGGAAAAAGTCCAGTTGCAGTGTTTGATGATGCAGAACAAGAAAATGCAATAAATGGAATTACAGCTGGAATATTTGGTGCAAGTGGACAAAGTTGTATAGCAGGATCAAGACTTTATTTGCAAAAAGGAATTTATGATGAATTTTTAGATAAACTTTCAAAACGTGCATCACAAATAAAAATTGGAGCACCAATGGATCCAGAAACGGAGATGGGTCCCTTAAGTAATTTTAAACAATTAGAGGTAATAGAAAAAAATATTAAAGACACAATTGATCAAGGTGGAAAAATTAAGTGTGGAGGTGAAAGACACTCCTTTTCAAATAAAGGATATTACTTTCCTCCTACAATTATAGAATGTGATAATCACAATCTGCCTGTAGCAGAAAATGAATTATTTGGACCTGTATTATCAGTAATGAAATTTGATACAGAAGAGGAAGTAATTTCGAAAATGAACGATAATCAATATGGATTATCTTCTGGTGTTTATACAAGTAATTTATCCAGAGGGATGAGAGTCTCAAAAGCAATTAGGGCAGGAATAACATTTGTAAATACTTATAGATTAATTTCACCTTCAGCTCCTTTTGGGGGTATCAAGGATAGTGGATATGGAAAAGAAGCAGGAATTGACTCAATTAAAGACTACACACGAGTAAAAACAACATGGTTCTACACATCAGACGAACCTTCTCTAGATCCTTTCTCAATAAGATAATCCATATCAATTAACTCATCTAAAATAGGATAATTTTGTCATTGAATATTGATTGTATTCATAATTAAATTAGTTTTTATAAATTGTTAACAATAAAGAGGAAGATAATGAGAAAACTATTTATCGCTGCATTTATGTTTGTTTCTATTTTTGGAACAAAGGTAATGGCAGATATTAAAATGGGGATCATCTTAGGATTCACTGGTCCTATTGAATCTCTAACTCCAGCTATGGCTGCATCTGCAGAGCTTGCATTTAAAGAAGCTTCTGACTCAGGTTCGCTATTAGGTGGGAAAAAAATTGAAGTAATGAGAGCAGACTCAACTTGTGTAGACTCAGCAGCAGCGACAGCAGCAGCTGAAGGTTTAATATCAGGTGGTGTGGCTGCAATCATGGGAGCAGACTGTTCAGGTGTAACTGGTGCAATTGCAACAAACGTTGCTGTACCAAATGGTGTAGTAATGATTTCACCTTCTGCAACTTCTCCAGGATTAACAACTCTAGATGATAAAGGGTACTTCTTTAGAACTGCTCCATCAGATGCTAGAGGTGGTCAAATTTTAGCTGATATAACTAAAGATAGAAAAGTAAAAAGTGTTGCAATCACTTATACTAACAATGACTATGGCAAAGGTTTAGCTGATGTATATAAAGCGGCAGTTGAAGCTCATGGTATTAAAGTTACAACTGTAACTGCTCACGAAGATGGAAAAGCAGATTACTCATCTGAAGTAGCAACTCTTGCTTCTGCTGGTGGTGATGCTGTAGCTGTTATTGGTTATCTTGACCAAGGAGGAAAAGGAATCATTCAAGCTTCTTTAGACTCTGGTGCATTTGATAAATTTGTTTTATCAGATGGTATGATCGGTCAATCTTTAGTTGATGCTTTTGGTAAAGATTTAAGCAAATCATTTGGATCAATGCCAGGTTCTACTGGCAAAGGTGCAGGTATATTTGCTGAAGTTGCAAAAGCTGGTGGTGTAGAGGCATCTGGCCCATACACAGCTGAGTCTTACGATGCAGCTGCTTTAATCGTTCTTGCAATGCAAGCAGGTAACTCTGCTGACAGAGCATCTATTGCAAAAAATGTAATGGATGTTGCTAATGCTCCTGGAAAAAAGATTTACCCAGGTGAACTTAAGAAAGGTTTAGATTTACTAGCGAAAGGTAAAAAGATAAATTACGAAGGTGCTACTGGAGTAACTTTTACTAGTGTTGGTGAAGCTGAAGGTTCTTTCTTAGAACAAGAAATTAAAGGCGGAAAATTCAAAACTAAAAAACAAAGATAATTTTTTATCTTAATTAAAAAAACCCCAGTAATTTAATTACTGGGGTTTTTTTTTAAATCAGCTCTTATAGTAGAAAGAGTTATTATAATTAAAAAAATTAGACAAATTAAATTCATAGTTTTCCAACTAGTAAGGCTAAGAAATACTCCGGCAGACAAACTAGCTACTGCTTGAATAGAATAAACTATTAAATCGTTATATCCTTGAGCTCTAAATTTTTCTTCTTCTCTGTAGCACAAAACAAGTAAGCTAGTTCCTGATATAAATAAAAAATTCCACCCTAGACCCAAAAAAATAAGAGCAATCAAGTAATTAGTAAAATTTTGTTCAAATAAACTAGTAATAATTGTAACTAAAAACAATAATACTCCCATATACATAATTTTGCTATGTCCAAACCTTCTAATCAAATTTCCAGTAACCAGCGAAGGTAAAAACATTGCTGCTATGTGAAGCTGAATAACAAAACCTGTTTTAGACAAACTTATTTTCTCCATCAAATGCATACTTATAGGAGTGGCTGTCATTAAAAAAGTCATTACGGCATAGGCAAAAGCAGAAGCTACAAGTGCCTGTAGAAATCTTGGTTGAGAAATAAGTTCAAAAAAACTTCTTCCAGTTTTATATTGATTAATTGATGTTTTTTTTGGTTCGTGAAAAAAAAATAAAAATATTGTTGATAAAATAGATAATATAGCAAGCGCAAAATAAGAACCGGCATACATATGATCCGAAATAAATCCTTTAAAAATATTTGCAATATTTGGACCAATAAATGCTGAGCCTATTCCTGCTAATAATATTATAGAAATTGCTTTAGGTGCATAATCCTTGTTCACAACTTCGACTGCCGCAAAACGATATTGATGACTGAAAGCTATACCTCCACCAATTAAAAAACATCCCAAATTATATAAGAGAAAGCTTTCAGTTATTATTGAGTATGCTGTTAAAAGAGACGCTAGACTTGTTCCTATTGATGCATAAATAAATCCAAATTTTCGACCGATTATACTCATTATCTTCGCAGCAAATAAAGCAAACAATGCAATTCCAACAACTGATAAAGCCATTGGAAGAGTTGCTAAAGATTTTGTTGGACTAAATTCAGAACCAATTATACCGCTTAAAAATACTGTAACAGGAGCAGCCGTGAAAGCAAAAATCTGGCTTAATATAAGTAACAAGAGATTTTTATTCATTAAAAGAATAAATACTTGTCAGCCATATACAATGCCCAAGCGGCAGCGGCACCTAATATAATATATTTCATTTGGTTTACTTTATTTCTATTTTTTCAGGAAGTATACCTTTAGGTCGATACCTCATTATGAATAATAATCCTAATCCCATCATTAAAAATCTGAAATAAGGAACACTTTCTATTAAATGAGCTTTAAGTGCATTTGTTTCAGGAATTCCAGCAGTGAAAAAATTTATTAAAAATAATGATATTGGTGCAGCTTCAATCCATAAGAACCAAACAACAAATCCTCCTAAAATTGCTCCAAAATTATTTCCACTTCCTCCAACAATTACCATCACCCAAATCAAAAAAGTATATCTCATAGGTCTATAGCTTCCTGGGGTAAATAAACCATCTTGAGTAACTAACATTGCACCAGCAATTCCAACAATAGCTGAACCTAGAATAAAAATTAATAAATGTTGTTTAACAACATTTTTACCCATTGCATTTGCAGCTTCCTCATTATCTCTTATTGCCCTCATCATTCTTCCCCATGGAGAATAAAGTGCTTTTTGAGTTAAAATTAAAAGAATAATTACAACTACCAGGAATAATCCAGAGTAACATAATTTTACAAATACTGATGATCCTTCGATCACAAGTTGATTTAAAGCAGCTTGTCGATCAGCTAAATTCTCAATTAAACTTAATTTTCCTGAATTAAACTTTTCAACTAATTTGATAAACCAATCTGTCGTTTGAAGATCTACCTCATACGGTGCAGGTCTTTTTAATCCAATAACGTTTTTAACACCTCTAGTGAGCCAGTCTTCGTGTTTAATAATTGCAATAACAATTTCAGAAATAAGAAGAGTGGCAATTGCTAAATAATCAGCTCTAAGACCAAGGGCAACTTTTCCAACTATAAAAGCTAAACCGCCAGCAAAAAGAGCTCCTACTATCCAAGAAAATATAATTGGTAATCCAAATCCTCCTAGGAAACCAGTTTTAGCTGGATCAACTGCTTCGATAGCCTCTATACCTGGTTCTGCAGAAAACCTAATAAGCAAAATACCTGAAATTATGATTGCAGCTATGCTGTATGTTCTTATTTTTGATTTTTCAAATCTTTTTAAAATGAAACGTATAACCAATACCATTACTACTATTAGCCATAATGACATTAAAATATCAAAACCTCCTGCCCTCCAAGCTTCTTGAACAGGATCTACAGATATCAATACCGCAGCTAAACCACCTAAAGCTGTATAACCCATAATTCCAAAATTAATTAAGCCAGCATATCCCCATTGAATATTTGCACCCATTGTCATAACTGCAGAAATCAAACAAAGATTAAATATTGATAATGCTATGTTCCAAGACTGAAATATCCCAACCATCAGAATGAGCACCATCATGATACTGTAAGCTGCAATTACATTTAGGTTTTTTCTCACAATACTTTCCCCTTAAATATTCCTGACGGCCGATATATTAAAACTATTACAAGTATGGAGAATGATACAGCAAATTTATAATCTGTAGACAGAAGTTGAACTAAACTATCTGGCTCCATACTTTCTGGCAAAACATACATAAAAAATTTCTTGTAGGCATAAGTTAATAAAATTTCTGAAAAAGCAATTACATATCCACCTAAAAAAGCTCCAAACGGATTTCCAATTCCTCCAACTATTGCAGCAGCGAAAATAGGAAGCATATTATTAAAGTATGTAAATGGTTTAAAACTTTTATCTAAGCCATATAAAGCACCACCTATTGTAGCTAAAATTCCAGCAATAACCCACGTAACTAAAACTATTTTTTTTGGATCAATACCTGATAGCAAAGCAAGATCCTCATTATCAGAATAAGCTTTCATGCTTTTGCCAGTTTTTGTTTTGTTTAAAAACCAAAATAATAAAGATACCAAAACTATTGTAACAAATATTGTTAACACCTGAGTTGATTTTAGTGCAAGACCCTCGTTTAATCCTGTCATCTCCTTAAACTCACGAGCTTTAATAATGAATTTTTCACCATCAAAAAATCTTCTGTCACTAGGTCCGATTATGATTCTTACCACGGCTTGTGTTACAAACATTACTCCAATACTTACCATTGCAAACTGAACTGGGGGACTTTTTTGGTTTCTATAGTATTTGAAAACGAACTTATCAATTAAAAGCATATAAAGAATCATGAAAATAATTCCAAATGGAATAGCTAATAAAGCTGTAGGCAAAACACCTAGAGAGACTCCTAAAGATTGAAAGTACCATGTAAATAAGATTGTCATCATGGTCCCAAAAGACATCATGTCGCCAGTTGCAAAGTTTGCAAATCGTAAAATTCCATAGATTAGTGTTACAAATATTGCACCTAGTGCTAACTGAGAACCATAAGTTAATGCGGGAATAAAAATATAATTTAATAAAAGAATTATCGCATTTACAAAATCCATATTAACCTCCCAAAAAAGAGCTTCTTACTCTTGGATCGTCTAATAATTCTTTTCCAGTTCCTGAATAACGATTTTCTCCAGTAACCAGAACGTAGCCCCTATCTGAAATGCTTAATGCTTGTTTTGCATTTTGTTCTACCATTAAGATAGCAACATTTGTTCTTTTAACTTTAACAATATGATCAAATAATTCATCCATAACGATTGGAGATACTCCAGCTGTTGGCTCATCTAACATTAATACAGTAGGCTTAATCATTAATGCTCGACCTAGAGCCACTTGTTGTCTTTGACCTCCGGAAAGTTCACCAACCATCTGATTTCTTTTCTCTCTTAAAATTGGAAATAATTCGTAAATTTCCTCAATTATATTTTCGATTTCATCCTCGATAAGAAATGCACCCATTTCTAAATTTTCTTCAACAGTCATCCCTGCAAAGACATTTTTAGTCTGTGGCACAAAAGAAATACCTTGTTTAACTCTGTCTTGAGGAGATAATTTTGAAATATCTTTGCCATCAATCTTTACTGATCCAGATTTTAGATTCAACAAACCCAACATTGCTTTCATAGCAGTTGATTTACCAGCACCATTAGGGCCCAAAATAGAAACTATTTCACCTTTATTAACATTTACTGAACACGAAATAATAATGTCAGGACCATTACCATAACCACCTGTCATTTCTATTCCTTCAAAATATGCCATTAATTTGTATCCTTTAGTTTTGATCCCCTACCAAGATAACTTTCAATAACTTTTTCATCCTTTTTCGCTTCGTCAACACTTCCCTCAAATAAAACTGATCCCTCAGCCATTACAATCACTGGATCACACAATCTTCCAATAAAATCCATATCATGCTCTATCATGCAAAAAGTGTAACCTTTTTCTTTATTTAACTTTTCTATTGCAGTTCCAAGATCTTTTAACAAAGTTCTATTAACTCCAGCACCTACTTCATCTAATAATACTAATTTTGCATCAACCATCATCGTTCTTCCGAGTTCTAACAATTTCTTTTGTCCACCTGAAAGATTTCCAGCAAGCTCGTTAGATAAATGTCCTAGATTTAAAAATTCAACAACTTCTTTTGCTTTCTCTTTAACCACAGCTTCTTCTTGTGCAACCAAACTTGGTTTAAATAATGCAGTCATTATTTTTTCCCCAGATTGATTTCCTGGAACCATCATTAAATTTTCTAAAACAGATAAATTTGAAAACTCATGTGCAATTTGAAATGTTCTTAACAAACCTTTAGAAAATAATTCATAAGATGGAACATCAGTAATATTTTCATCATCAAAAACAACATTTCCACCCGACGATTTTAAGTTTCCAGCTATTAAATTGAATAAAGTGGTTTTACCAGATCCATTTGGACCAATGATACCAGTGATTGTTCCTCTTTTGACTTTTATTGAACAATCTGAAACTGCCGCTAATCCACCAAAATATTTACTTAAATTATTAATCTCTAAAATATTTTCAGACATTTAATTTATTTGTTTAGTCTTCTGTGAATACTATTTAAAGTTTTTTCTAGAGATTTATAAAAACCTGCTTTAGTTAATTCTTTCACACCTTGTTCATTTAATCCTTTTGGTGTTTGAGATTCTTTCACTAAATTTTTCAAATTTTCTTTTGAATTTATTACAGCATCTTGAGATAAAGCCAAAAACAAAGAAGTAATATATTTTTGAGCATTATTTCTTTTTACTCCTCTTTTTACCAACCAATCAGTCATCACTCTTAATACTTCATAAAAAGGTGCCATCATTCCTGAAGTTGACCAAAAATTAATAGAAGATTTTTCATTTTTAATTTCTACAGTTGTTCCTAAATTATTGAAAAATGCTTTCACTTTTGGGTTAGGAGGACAAATAGGCACCGGACCTTTCTTTAACGAAATTGGGGGAAGAGGTATTGCTCTCACAATTTTTGCTCTTACTTTAATTGCTTTCTTTAATTGAGATAAAGTAATTGTCGAAATAAAACTAACAACAGTTTGATTTGATTTAAATTTTAAATCTTTAATGATTTTTTCACCGACATTAGGTGTAACAGATAAAAATACCCAATTAGACTGATCTACAATTTGCTGATTGTCCTTAGCAATAACTATTTTTTTATACTTTCTTTTTAGCCCATGAGCTATTTTTTTATTTCTTGGTGAAATAATTATTCTCTTATAAAAAATTTTTGATTTAGATATTCCAGCAATAACTGAAGCAGCAATTTTTCCCGTACCAATAAAACCTAAATTCATAATTTCGGATACTTTATATTGATTATATTGAATTAATTAACAAAAAAAGAACCTCTAATTCTTAGTAATTCTCTGCTTAATTCCTTGTTTTCTTTGAAGGGTTTTCTTCCATGAAGCCAGAAATAATTATTTGCAATCACAGAGAATCCAACGGGTAATTTTGTAACTATTTTATTTTTACTTTCCTCTAATCCATCAGATAATCTTTGTAAAAAATTTCCTTGGTCCATATTTTGTGGTTCTGGAAATTGATCTATATAAGATATTGTTGGTCTTCCTTCGTTATCAGACGAAAAGACTGGGTGCTCTACCTTGTAATCAATATTTTTACTTTTTGGTGACCCCCAAACAAAATTTTGCCTCCCTACTGGATCATTGTATAAATCATCACAATGCTCCCAGTCATCAAGATGTAACATAGCTGTTTCTCCACCTTCAACATTTTGCTCATCAATTTTTGTCATGATTAACCAATCGGTTACATCTTTAACATATGTCCCATCTGTATGAAGATCCATATTTCTATAAGCTTTTCTTAAGTAAGAGTCGCTAGTATCTTCATGTTTTACATGAAAACGAGCATAGTATTTTCCTGCCATCGCATCATGATTTGGTACACCAATTAAATGAGCTATTGCAGTCGATAACTTAACTAAAAATGTATCATTAATTTTTGCAGTTATATTTTTTGGTCCAATAATAAAGCAA
>CACEEO010000008.1 GCA_902558585.1 uncultured Pelagibacteraceae bacterium
TATAAATGAAGCTTGGGAAAATAAAGACCAAGTAAACCAAAATTCAGATAAACCTTTAAAGGATGCTGTTAATCAAATTATTGATGATTTAGACAGTGGAAAAGCAAGAGTAGCTGAAAAGATCAATGGTGAATGGGTTACTCATCAACATCTAAAAAAAGCTATCATGTTAAGCTTTAGAATGTATCCAATGGAAAATTTAAATGGTCCATATAGTAGCTGGTATGACAAAGCTCATTTACTTAAAGGAAAAACAGCTGGATGGACAAAAGAAGATCATGAAAAGGCTGGTTTTAGGATGGTACCTAATTCGCCAGTAAGAAAAGGATCATTTGTTGGAAAGAATGCGGTTTTAATGCCGTGTTATGTAAATATTGGTGCATATATTGATGAAGGAACAATGATGGATACGTTTAGTCGTGCAGGAAGTTGTTGTCAGATTGGAAAAAACTGTCATATCTCAGCTGGTACTGGGGTTGGTGGTGTATTAGAACCTGCTCAAGCATTACCAACAATTATTGAAGATAATGTTTTCTTAGGAGCAATGTCTGAAGTAGTAGAAGGTGTAATAGTTGGAGAAGGTTCTGTTCTGAGTATGGGAATGTATATTGGTCAATCAACAAAAATTGTTAATAGAAAAACTGGTGAGATAACTTACGGAAAAATTCCACCTTATTCAGTGGTAGTTCCAGGATCTTTGCCAGATAAAAACAATCCACAAGCACCATCTTTATATTGTGCGGTAATAATTAAACAAGTTGATGAAAAGACAAGATCAAAAACATCAGTTAATGATCTTTTAAGAGAATAGATTAATGAAAACTTATAATGAAATAAAATTAGCTCAAGAGCTAATAAGATTTCCTACGATCAAAACAGAGGATAGGGGTATAATGAAATTCTTATCTAAAAAATTAAGTGCTATTGGTTTTAGATGCACAATAATTAAATCAAAAGGAACAGGGCCTAAACCAGCGCTCAATCTATATGCAAGATATGGTAAATCGAAACCCCACATTATGTATCTAGGTCATACAGATGTTGTTGCTAATCTTAATAACTGGAAACTTCCACCTTTTAAAGCTGTTGTAAGTAAAGGATATTTAAATGGTAGAGGTGCTCAAGATATGAAAGGTGGTATAGCTTGTTGGATAAGTGCAGTAAGTAATTTTATAAAAAATAATAAATTTAATGGATCCATTTCAATCATTATTTCAGCAGATGAAGAAACTACAGGCTATGGATGTCCAGCAGTTATGAGATATTTAAGAAAAAAGAGTGAAAAAATAGATTTCTCTTTAGTTGGAGAACCTTCTTCAAACAAGTCAGTTGGAGATGAAATAAGAATTGGAAGACGTGGTTCTATGAATGGAGTTATAACAGTATATGGAAAAAGTGGTCACTCAGCATTTTATGGCTCTTATATCAACCCTTGTACGGCTTTAGCTAAAATAATTGCAAAGCTAAAAAGTTCTCCTTTAGATAATGGCACTAAGTATATGCCGCCATCTAATTTAGAATTTACAAAAATGAATGTCGATAATTTATCTGAAAATGTAGTTCCTCAGTCTGCAAGTGCAAAATTTAACGTAAGATTTAACACTAAATACAAATCTTCTGCCTTAAAGAAAAAATTAAACAAAATAATTAAAGCAGTTGCAAAAAAACAAAAATGCAAAACTAAGATAGAATATAAAGTAAGTGGTGAAGCTTTTTATACTGAGCCAAATAAGGATATTTATATGGTTAAAAAAGTTGTTAAAAAAGTAACTAAACTTACACCAAAACTAAACTGTAGAGGTGGAACTAGCGACAGTCGTTTTTTAGGTTCAATCCCAAGACTTGAACTTGGTTTAAGAAATAACAGTATTCACCAAGTAAATGAAAGAACTTCAATTTCAGATTTAAAAAAATTAACTTTAATTTATACTAAAATCTTAGATAATTACTTTAAGTGAAAACTGGCTTAATTACATCAGATACATCTCAAAATCATGATACAGGTCCTGGGCATCCAGAACAAATAGCAAGGGTATCAGTCATAGTAGAAAATTTTAAAAAACTTAATAATAAAAATCTTATATGGAAGAAACCATCTAAAGTTTCAGATGATATTCTATTAACCACACATGAAAATAATTATTTAAATTTAGTAAAAAGTTCTTTCCCAAAAAAAGGTTTTTCTTCACTTGATGGTGATACAATCATTTCACCTGGAAGCAAAGATGCAACTTTCGATGCAGTTGGATCAATAATTGCTGCAATTGATGGGGTGGAAAAAAAAGAATTTAGAAATGCATTCTGTAGTGTTCGACCTCCTGGACATCATAGTTCACAAAATAAGGCTGCTGGTTTTTGCATTTTAAATTCAGTGAGTATTGGTGCAAATTATTTGTTGAAAAAATATAAATATAAGAAAGTTGCAATAATAGATTTTGATGTACATCACGGTAATGGAACACAGGATATTTTTTATGAAAATGAAAATGTTCTTTTTATATCAACACACCAATATCCCTATTACCCAGGAACTGGTTCAGAACAAGAAAGAGGTAAATTTAACAATATCTTTAATATACCTTTGCCAGCTGGGATAAGTTCAGAAGAATATTTAAACGTATTTGACCGTGTACTAAAAAAATTAGAAGAGTTTAGACCAGAGTTTATATTGATTAGCGCTGGTTTTGACGCCCATGAAGATGACCCTCTCGCTCAATTTAATTTAAAAACAGAGGATTATTTTACTATTACTAAAAGAGTATTAGAGACTTCTAAAAAGTTTTGTAATGGAAAAGTTGTTTCAATTTTAGAGGGCGGTTATGACCTAAATGCACTTCGAGACAGCACTAAAAGACACGTTGATGCTCTTTTAGAATTTAATTGATAATTCTTAAGAAAACTCTAAATAAAATATTTCATGAAGTTATATAAAATAAAAAAATCTGGCATTGATAATAAAGGAAGAGGGCTTTATGCAACTCGTGACATTAAAGAGGGAACCAAAATAATTAACTATGTCGGAAAACTTATAACAAAAAAACAAACACAAGATTCTGATAAGTACGATAATAGTAAACCAATATATTTATTCACAATAAATAAAAGATACGATCTAGACGGAGATTTTTCATGGAATACCGCAGGTTTAATTAATCATTCTTGTGATAATAATTGTGATTACGATGGAAAGGGATTGGAAATTTGGGTCAAAGCAATCAAAGATATTAAAAAAGGTGAGGAGTTTACCTGTGATTATGGATTTGGTTATGATGAAAACTACAAACAATTTCCTTGTAAATGTAAATCAAGAAACTGTTGTGGGTATATTGTAAGAGCTGAGTCTAGATGGCGAATAAATAAAAAGTTTGCTATGAGCAATAAAAATAAATTAATAAAGAACTCTAAATAAAAATAAACCACTTGGTGGTGCTGGAGGAGCACACAGTGTTCTTTTTTTTGACTTAAATCTCTTTTCAAAAGTTTTTAAATCCCATTTAGTTTCTCCCAAGTATTTTAAACAACCAACCATAGATCTAACCTGATGTTGTAAAAATGATTGAGAACTAAATTGAAATTCAATTTTATTTTTTGATGATTTAATTTTAATTGATTTAATAGTTTTAATTGGACTTTTAGCGTGACAGCTTGAAGATCTAAAAGTTGAATAATCATTAGTTCCTAATAACTTTTTTGCACCCTTTTTCATTAATTCTAAATTTAAAGGTCTACGAACATGCCATGCTCTATTTTTTTCAATTATTGGTTGGCTTATTTGATTAAAAATAAAGTATTTATAAATTCTTTGTTTTGCTGAAAATCTAGCATGAAATTTATTATTTCTTTTTTTAATATTTTTAATTGCAATATCCTTTAAATTTAAAAAATGATTAATGGATTTTAAAAATTTAATTTTATCGGTTATTTTATTTTTGCAATCAAAGTGTGCAGATTGCTCAAATGCATGAACCCCTGCATCAGTTCTTCCTTGACCATGTAAAACAATTTTTTCTTTTAATAATTTTGATAATTTTTCTTGAATTAATCCTTGAATTGTTGGGCCCTTTTTTTGAATTTGCCATCCTCTAAAATTTGTCCCTACATACTCAATAAGTATTTGGTATCTATTCATTATAAAAATGAACCCTTTTTAATTTGTGTTCCTAAAACAAATTCTCCAATACTTTGAGGCTTTTTTCCTTGTCTTTGTATTTCTTTAATTTTTATTGATTTTTTATCTCCGCATGAAATTTCTAAATAGTCAGATAAAACCTCACCTGGTTTTCCTTGTGCTTGTCCAATTTCTGCTTTTAATATTTTATATCTCTCACCGTTAAACATGAAATAAGCACCTGGAACTGGATAAAGTCCATTTATTTTACCAATTATAATTTTAGCATCTTCTTTCCAATTAATCTGCCCCTCTAATTTTTGAATTTTTGATGCGTATGTAGCTGATGAGTGATCTTGTTCTACAAAGTTTGCTTTATCCTCATATATATCATCTATATTATCTAAAATTTTCTCTGCAGCCAAACTTGATAGCTTTTCATTAATATCTTCAGCATTTAAATTATTTTCTATATTAATTTTATAAACATTACATACCGGTCCTGTGTCTAGTTCCTCCCCTATTTTCATAATACTAATTCCTGTCTCTTTATCTAAATTCATAATTGATCTTTGAATAGGAGCAGCGCCCCTCCATTTTGGAAGAATAGATGCATGTATATTAATAAATCCTTTTTTAGTTAAATTTAAATATGACTTTGGTATAATTTGACCATAAGCAACAACTATTGCTAAATCTGCCTCTAAAGATTTAAAATATTCTAATTCATCTAAATTTTCTTTTAATGAATTTGGTGTCCTAAATTCTATATTTAAAGTCTCTGAAATTAATTGAATTGGTGACTTGTTAATTTTTTGACCTCTTTTAGATTTTTGAGGTGGTTGTGTATAAACACAAGAAATAGGATATCCATTTTGATAAAGTGATTTTAAAATTGGAACAGCAAACATGGGGGTACCCATAAAAACTATTTTTTTTAGCATTGATTAAGCTTCTACAGAAGTAGATTTTAATTTTGATAATTTTTTAATTATCATTGACCTTTTTAATTTTGAAAGATAATCAATAAATAGGATTCCCTCTAAATGGTCCATCTCGTGCTGAATACATGTTGCCAGAAGACCATCGGCCTTTAGCAATTTCTTTTCTCCATCGTAATCAAGATATTCTACTTCACACTTACTAGGTCTATCAATTTCTGCAAACTGATTTGGCACAGAAAGACATCCTTCCTCATAAGTGGCTTTTTCTGGATCTTTATTTTTGATAACCGGATTTACGAAATATCTTGGCTCTTTTTTACTTTCATCTTTACTTATATCCATAACAATAATTCTCTTTGGTACACCAATTTGTATCGCCGCAAGACCTATTCCGTTTGCGTCATACATTGTCTCTAGCATATCATCCATCAATTTTTGCTCTTCTTTACCAACACTATTGACTGGTTTAGATATTTGCCTAAGTAATTTATTAGGTTCTGTTATTATAGTTCTGATAGCCATAACTTGATTTTATTATAATTTTTATACTTTTAAAGGAAGAACTTTTAGCAATAGTTTATTTCTAATTAAATCAACATTTAATTGATTTAAAGTATTGATAATAAAATAAACTGTATCTTCATCAATATTTTCAATTTTGTCAGGTCCAATTACCTCAATTATTCTCAACAATGCGGCACCAATCTCATTATTATCTATCATTGTTTGAATATCGGCAGGCATTTCTGATTGCTTCACCTCATAAAGACCATCATATTTTTTTGAAATTTCAACTCCATCAGATTTAAGCGCCTCTAGAAAAATTATATCTTTTTTTGATAAAAAATATTTTTTATCTTTTTTAATTTTCTTTAAAAATTTATCTAGGTCCTCTTCAATTTTAGATTTTGCATAGTCCCCATTGAAATAATTTATAAGTTTTGATTGATGTAAAATTTTACTATTATATTTAATCTTTTTATCTGCTGTCTCTTTCTTGTTTAGATTACTATTATAGAATGTTGTAAAATTTGAGGGCACATCCTCAACATTAATTTCACCTAAAAATTTTTTTAATTCCAAATCAAAGGCATCACCAATTTCATCAGATATAAATAGATCCTTTAATATCTTTATAAATTCTAATTTGATTTTTGGTTCTTCAGTTAAAAGAGTTCTTTGATATAAAAGAGCGCGTCCCTCGATTGAAGATAGGGATTTATATGCCTCTTTTGCATTTAAAAATTGATTAATATTAAATTGGAATTTTTTATAAAATTCGAATAACTCCTCTTCAGAATAATTTTTATCATTAACAGCTTTTTCTATTGTAGAAATTTTTTCTACATCAGTGATCTCTATATCTTGAATTTTAAAAAGTAAATTAGCAGCTGAAAGATATTTCCAAATTATTTTAGGTGTATCTTCACTTGGTTCATAAGAAAATTCAGGGTTAGTTCTATGAGCTAAATGAAAATCTAAAATTGAATTTATTGATATTTCTTTATCTACCTCATCTAAATATCCAAATAAATAATTTATTTTGTTTTCGTAATAACTATCTTCAAAACCTAACTCTTTTTTTAAATCTAAGATTAGTTGTGCTTCTTCATTTTTTCCATAATTGATTAAACAATATAAATTAAATTTTGATAGATATTCATCTTGAATGGGTTTAGAATTTTTAGAAAAAATCTCACATGATTTTTTTACGTTTGATTCTGATAAATAAGTATCTACCAAATATCTTGTTAAATTTGGATGCAAATTTATTATTTGATTTTTAATTAAATATTCTTCTATTAATTCTAAGTTTGCATCTTTTATTAACCAATCAGATTTAAATCTCATAAATTCTTTCTCAGTAATATTTTGAGTTGGAGAATAAGCGTTGGTTAATAAAGATATGTGCATTATATCAGATGCATCCTCTGAAAGATTAAACTTATTAATATTCTGAAATAAATTTTTTAATTTAGTTCCATCAGAATTTGACCACATATCCATACTCAAACCGTATTCACTAGGATCATATAGTCCAATAATTTTAATTTCTTTTGATGAAAATTCTTTATCAAGTTTAATAGTATCTGTTTGTTTATTTGTTTGTAGTTCGTAAACACTATTCTGAGTAGTGCCGCTAGAATTTTCACTTGAAATATTTGTTTCTGAAATAACTTGATTATTTTTTTTTTCTATATTCCAAATATCAATCGGTTTCTCTTCTGCAAACGCAGGTGTAAAAAAAATAAGACAAACTAATTTAATTAAAAGAATTTTCTTATTTGACAATTTTAAAATTTTCATTTGGAATAATTTTTTCAATTTCTTTTTTAGGTGCAGGAAAATCAATTGTACTTAGAAAAAAAATAATACCTAAAATAACCCCTAATCCGATTATAGATTTAATCACAAGTCCTATGATACTTGCTTTGCCTGAACTTGTGTTTTTAATGAATTGCATATACTTTTAGATAATTTCAAATTAAGACATATTTATGTTTTTTCAATAAAGAAACTTATGAAATCAAAAGAAAATCTAGTTTTTTTGGGAATGATGGGTTCTGGTAAGAGCTCTATTGGATCCTTAGTAGCTAAGAAATTAAAATTAAATTTTGTAGATATCGATAAAGAAATTGAAACAAATTTAAACACTACAATAAAAAAAATCTTTGAAGTTAAGGGTGAGAATTATTTTAGAAAAATTGAGGAACAAACAACTTTAAAAAAACTTAAATTAAACTCTACTGTGATTTCACTTGGTGGGGGGGGGCTTTTACAAATAACAATATTAGAAAAGAAATTTTAAAAAATCATTTATCTTTTTGGCTAAATTGGGATGATAAAACATTGTTAAATAGAATTAAAAACAGTAAAAAAAGACCATTAGCGATTAATGCAACCGATACCGAGTTAATTGATTTAATTAAGAAACGATCTAACATTTATTCTAAAGCTTTATATGAGATAAAGTGTGATAATCTTACTAAAAGTGAAATAGTAAATAAAATTGCAAAAATTTATGAAACAAACTAGATTAAATATAGTAACTAAAACCGAAAAATATCCAATAATTATTGGATCAAATTTAACCTCAAACATATCAAAAATTTTTAAATCAAATTCAATTTATTTTGATAAATGTTTGATTGTTGTTGATAAAAATGTTCCAAAAAAATTTGTCTCAAATATTAAAAGGTCTTTTAAAAATAAAAGTATTTTTTTGTTATTTTTTAATGCTAGTGAAAAAAATAAAAATATTAATAGCGTTAATAAAATTCTAGAAGTTTTATTAAATAAAAACTTTTCAAGAAATGATGTTTTAATTTCTTTAGGAGGAGGAATTACAGGCGATGTAAGTGGTTTTGCAGCTAGTCTTTTCAAAAGGGGCCTTAAGTTTGCAAATATTCCAACAACTCTTTTAGCTCAAGTTGATTCATCAATAGGGGGCAAAACTGGAGTTAATTCTAAATATGGTAAAAATTTAATAGGAAGCTTTTATCAACCATCACTGGTTCTCTCAGATATTCAAATTCTTAAATCTTTATCAAAAAGAGAAATAATTTGTGGATATGGAGAAATATTGAAGCATTCATTAATTGATAATAAAAAATTTTTTAGTTTCTTAAATAAAAATCTTGAAAAGATTTTAAGTCTTTCTTCTCCATTTATTGAAAAAGCAATTTATGAAAGTTGTAAAATTAAAAAAAAAGTAGTTGAAAAAGATGAAAAAGAAATAGCATTAAGAAAAGTATTAAATTTTGGCCATACATTTGCCCATGCTTATGAGGCAGGCTTAGGGTACAGCCATAAATTAAATCATGGTGAAGCCGTGATACTTGGAATGAAAACGGCACTTAGTTTTAGTTTTAAGGAAAACATGCTTAGTAAAAGTGAATATAATTTAATTATAAATCATATTGATAATTCTGGTCTACCTTCTTCTATAAAAAAATATTTTTCTATCAGAGACTTAAATAAGATTTTATCTTTTATGATCAAAGATAAAAAAAATAATTCTGAAAAAATTAACTTAGTTTTGTTAAAAAAAATTGGCAAGCCAATTTTCAACAAAGAATACTCCAAAAAAAAGTTAAATTTATTTCTGAAAAAATTTTTAACTAATTATAATTTGGATTGAGTGAATAAATTCTTTTAATTCTTGATCTAAAATTTTGTAAATTTTTTTATTACTTTCAATTTTATTCATTTTTTTTAGTTCTTGAGAAACGATAATTAATTTTAAATGATATTTTCCTTCTTGATTTCCTTTATGATTTTTATGAAGAAAAGATCTATCTTCAATATTTATACTTTCAATATTTATTTGATTTAATAATTTAGTTTTTACAATTGTAATTAACTCATTTATATCCATATATGTTATTATATATCATGAAAAATATTTGTGACTGGAATAATTGTAATGAAATAGGTGAATATAAGGCACCAGTTGAAAAAGATAATAGCAGAAAATTTAGAATGCTTTGCCTTGAGCATGTAAAAGAATTTAATAAAAATTGGAATTATTTTTCAGGAATGAATGATCACCAAGTAATGGATTTTTTAAAATCTGACATGACTTGGCACAAACCCACGCAAAGCTTTAGCTCTTCAGATAATTTTTTCAAAGTGTTATGGAATACAACTTTGAGAGATGAGTTAGATAAAGAAAAAATAAATGGAGATTATAATCATATGCGTCAATTTAAATTCGATCATAAAGATATAAAAGCTTTTGGAATATTGGGGGTTTCTGTGGGTTTAAACTGGAAGAAAATACAAGATAAATTCAAATTACTTGTGAAAAAATTTCACCCTGATATGAATTCTGGAAATAAAAAATACGAAGAAAAACTTAAACTTATAACATTGGCTTACACTCAATTAAAAAATACCTATAGAGAAAAAATTGACACCAAATCTTAACACAGAACCAGATATTAAAGTTTCATTAAAACAGACTTTTGGAATTGATTCAGAAATGGAAGTAGACGCATTTTCAAAAAAGAATGAATATGTTCCTGAAATTGATAAAAACTACAAGTTCGATAGAGATACTACTTTAGCCATTATTTCAGGATTTGCTTATAATAAGAGAGTTTTAGTTCAAGGATATCATGGCACTGGTAAATCTACTCACATTGAGCAAATTGCTGCAAGATTAAATTGGCCTTGCATCCGTGTAAATTTAGATAGTCATGTAAGTAGAATTGATTTGATTGGAAAAGATGCGATTGTTCTTAAAGATGGTAAACAAGTAACTCAATTTAACGAGGGAATTTTACCATGGTCTATACAAAATCCAGTTGCACTTGTTTTTGATGAATATGATGCTGGTAGACCTGATGTAATGTTTGTAATTCAAAGAGTTTTAGAAGCTGAGGGAAATTTTACATTACTAGATAAAAACAAAGTAATTAAACAAAATAAATTTTTTAGATTATTTGCTACTTCAAATACTGTTGGACTTGGTGATACGACAGGTCTTTATCATGGTACTCAGCAAATTAACCAAGGTCAGATGGATAGATGGAATATTGTTACAACTTTAAACTATCTTAGCCTAGATAGAGAAATGGACATTGTTTTGTCTAAAAATAAAAACTTAAATAACGCAAAAGGAAAAGAGAAAGTTGCTAATATGATAAAAGTAGCATCTTTAACGCGTAAAGGATTTATTGCAGGAGATATTTCAACAGTGATGAGCCCAAGAACGGTGTTACATTGGGCAGAAAACGCAGAGATATTTAAAGACACTGGTTACGCTTTTAGAGTAACTTTTCTTAATAAATGTGATGATATTGAAAAAAATACTATCGCAGAATATTATCAAAGGTGTTTTGGTGAAGAGTTGCCAGAATCTTTGATTAATATTCAAATCTAATGAGCACTAAAGAAAATAATTTAAAAGAAAAATTCAAAATTGCTTTATCTTCTACTGCAAAAGTAATTGCTGATGATTTTGATGTAAAAAAAACAAATTCTGAAGAAAAAAAAATAAAAGAATTTAATTTTCTAGAGATTGATAATTTAACTAGTCCAGCTGATTTTATAAGATTGCGAGCAGAAACAGATTCCTCTGCTTTGAAAAAAAAATTTTGTAATGAAACTATTTACAAAAAAAACCTTCCTTCAAATACTTCTTCTAGATCTCTTTATAATATCGCTGAAAAAATACGTTATGAGACTCTGGGAGGAAGAATGTTAAAAGGAATTGAGAAAAATTTTCAAGAAAATTATAATCAAATAATAAATCATAAAAGAAAAGATCAATTAAAAACTAAAGAGGATGTATCTGTTTCAGAGGCATTTGAGCTATATATGCTTAAAAATTTCCATAAAATTAAGCTAAACCCTCTAACAACAAAAATGCTTAGTTTTTGGGAAAAAGACTTTGAGGATGCTATAGAAAAACATAAAGAATTTTTACTTAAAAATCTTGAAGATCAAAATATTTATAGTTCAAAGTTTACAGAAATATTGGAAGAAATGGATATTTTTCAAAGTGAAGATGAGGACGAAAGAAAAGAAGAAAATCAAGATCAAGGACAAGATAATCCATCAAATGAAGACGAAAATAACGACAAAGAAGATAATAAAGATGAAAAAGATGAAAATGTATCTGAAGCTTCATTAGATGCTGATTATAGTGTTGATGAATTTAACTTTGACGAACAGTTATCAGACACGGAGTCGGATGAACAAAGCTCAGAGCAAGTAGCTCAAAAAAAAATAGATAATATCAATTTAGATTATAAAATATTTACTACTCAATTTGATGAAGTTTTAAAAGCTGAAAATCTAGAAAATGCAGATGAGGTAATAAAACTAAGAAAAAATTTGGATCAACAATTAATTGGATTTCAAGATATTATAACGAAACTTGCAAATAAACTTCAAAGACAACTACTTGCAAAACAAAATAGGGCATGGGAATTTGATTTAGAGGAAGGATTATTAGACAGTTCAAAACTTCCAAGAATTATAATGGACCCTTATAATTCTTTATCTTTTAAAAAAGAAAAAGATTTAGATTTTAAAGATACTGTAGTGACTCTACTCATTGATAATTCTGGATCCATGAGAGGAAGACCAATCACCATTGCAGCTATTTGTGCAGATATCTTATCTAGAACGTTAGAAAGGTGCTCTGTTAAAGTTGAAATTTTAGGTTTCACAACTAAAAATTGGAAGGGTGGACAGAGTAGAGAATTATGGACCAAAAATTCTAAACCTAAAACACCAGGAAGATTGAACGACCTAAGACATATAATTTATAAAGGAGCAGATACTCATTGGAGACAGGCAAAAAATAATTTAGGACTAATGCTTAAAGAAGGATTGCTCAAAGAGAACATTGATGGGGAAGCTATATCGTGGGCCTATAATAGAATTAAAAAGAGAAAAGAAGAAAGAAAAATATTAATGGTTATTTCCGATGGAGCCCCTGTAGATGACTCAACTCTTTCTGTAAATTCAGGTGACTTTTTAGAAAAACATTTAAAAAAGATTGTGAAGTTTATTGAAAATAAATCAGATATTGAAGTTTTGGCTATAGGAATTGGTCATGATGTTTCAAGATATTATAATAGAGCTATCAAAATTACCGACGTAAATGAATTAGGAGATGTTATGATATCTCAATTAAGCTCATTATTTCAAACAAAGAACAAATACCACTAAATATTAAATAATTCCTTATTCTTCCATCTAATAACAACTTCAGCACCATTACGCGTTTTTGAATTTCTACAATTAACAGATGCAAAATTTTTTTCTAATAAAGTTTTTCCAATAAACAAGCCTAGACCCAAACCCTCTTTAGATTTGTCTTTAGAATAATTTGATTTCAAATATGGCTCACCAATTTTTGAGATTATATCTCTGGGATAACCAGCACCATCATCCTCAACTGTTATTTCAGTTATTTCACTATCACTTTTCAAATTAATAAAAATTGTATTTTTGGCAAATTTATTCGCGTTTCCAATAAAATTTCTTAACCCATAAACCAATTCTATAGATTTACTTATCTTTTTTGGGTTTGAGTCCTGGTCAAAATTGAAGACAAATTCCTTTTTACTTATTTCCTTAAATGAAGAAATAATTTCATGCAAATAATCTCGAATATTAATATCTTTATCAATAAATTCATCTTCTTCTACAGGATTTAACGTTAATCGCTTTAAAATTTCATTACATCGCTCGACTTGACTATTCAATAACTCTATATCTTTTTCTAAATCTTTTTGTCCCTTAAATTGTTTCATTAAATCATGCGCAATTATGGTTATCGTGGAAAGTGGCGTACCTAAAGAATGTGCCGCTGCAGCAGCTTGACCACCTAAAGATAATAGTTCATGTTCTTTAGCCATTACTTCTTCCATTTTTCCTAATGCTTCTTTTCTTAATCTAGATTGTGAGCCAAATGTCATTGCAAAATAATTTAAAAAGACCAAGGCAACAATTAAAGATGTTGGTATAGAGTAGTAAAAATAATGATTGTTATGAAAATCACTGTTTAAATTAATTGGCAAATCTTGATAATTAAAAGTTAAAAATACAATTATAAATATTGTTAAGATTACTAACAAAGTATTAGTTCTTAAGCTCAAATTTGATGAAGAAAAAACACTTGGTATTAATATAAAAATTACAAATGGATTAGTTATTCCTCCTGATAAATAAAGAAGGACACCTAATTGCAAAATATCTATGAGTAGGAAGATAAAAGCAGATCTATCTGATAATTGTGTTTTTTTATAAATAAAAATTAAATATAAATTACTTAATATTCCTAAAAATATAACTAAATTTGATGTAATAAAATCAAAACTAGGATTTAGAAATAAATATACAAAATTTACTGCAATTAATTGTCCAATAATTCCGATCCATCTAAGAGTTATATATGTTGATTTTTTAAAAGAATGATATTTTGAAGTTTCAAAGAACTTCATTTTTAAATATCAAGATTTCTAACATTTATAGCATTAGAAACTATAAAATCTTTTCTTAATGCCACATCATTACCCATTAAAGTATGGATTAAACTTTGATCTTTTTTCAAATCTTTTGAGTATTGTACTTGAAGTAGATTTCTTGTTTCTGGATCTAATGTAGTACTCCATAATTCTTCTGGATTCATTTCTCCAAGACCTTTGAATCTTTGGATATTCATTTTTGATTTTTCCTCATCAATTTTTTTTGAATAATCTTTAGATCCTTTTTTAATTATTTTTAACTCCTTATTATTATTTATTATGTAATCTTCTAACTCTTTCTCATCTTTAATATAAATACCTTTAGAGCCTTTGTTAATTTTAAATAAAGGAGGTTGCGCTAAATAAACATGACCATTTTCAATTAATTTATTAAATGGTTTATTATTGAAAAAAGTTAAAAGAAGGGCTCTTATATGAGATCCATCTACATCAGCATCTGTCATAATAATAATTTTTCCATATCTTAAATCTTTTAAATCAATCTCTTGTGCTTTTGGATCCAAACCTAGAGCATTAATCAAAGTAACGATTTCATTTGAAGAAATCATTTTGGACAAAGCCTTTGTTCTTTGATCAGAACCATTTCCATTGCCATTACCATTTTTTTTCATATTAAAATCTTCTACATAAGTATTAAGTATTTTACCTCTAAGTGGTAAAACTGCTTGATTTGCTCTGTTTCTTCCTTGTTTAGCAGATCCACCGGCTGAATCCCCCTCTACAATAAATAATTCAGTTCCTTCTTGTTTTCCAATTTGACAATCAGCTAATTTTCCAGGAAGACCACTTAATTCAAGGGCTCCTTTTCTTCTTACATTTTCTCTTGCTTTTCTAGCAACATCTCTGGCCATTGCAGCTTGAATAACTTTAGCTAAAATAATTTTTGCAACAGATGGATTTTGATCAAACCAAATAGATAACTTTTCATTTACTAATGTCTCTACAATCATCCTTACTTCTGATGAAACTAGCTTGTCTTTTGTCTGAGATGAAAATTTTGGATCAGGAATTTTTGTTGAAAGCACGCAAGTTAGACCTTCCTTGATATCATCACCTGAAATTGCTAGTTTATTTTTCTTTAATAAATTGTTTTCATTGGCATATTTATTAATTACCCTAGTTAATGCACTCCTAAATCCCAATAAGTGGGTTCCACCATCTTTTTGATAAATATTATTCGTATATGGAAATATATCTTCCGTATATCCTGCATTCCATTTTAATGAACACTCTAATTCAATATTATTTTTTTTTCCTTCAATATATATTGGTTTTCTAAATAAATCATTTCCATTTTTGTTTTGTAACTTTTCTCTTTTTTCATCTAAAAAATCTACAAATTCTAGAACACCACCATCAAATTTAAACTCAGATGTTTTTTCTTTCTTTTGACTTGCATCAGTAAATATTATTTTAATTCCTTTATTTAAAAATGCTAATTCCCGCATTCTTTTGATAAGAATATTTGCACTAAATTTCGTTGAAGAAAAAATTTCTTTTGAAGGTAAAAAAGTAATTTGTGTACCAGTTTGTTTTGCTTTTCCTACTACCTTTAAAGGAGCTTTGGCTTCACCATTTTGAAATTCTATGTAGTGTTTTTTTCCATCTCTAAATATCTCTAAATGTAATTTTTCTGAAAGTGCATTGACAACTGAAACCCCAACACCATGCAATCCACCTGAAACTTTATAAGAATCATGATCAAACTTACCACCAGCATGAAGTTGGGTCATAATTACTTCTGCTGCTGATTTTTTTTCTCCTTTATGGATATCAACAGGAATACCTCTTCCATCATCATTTACTGTAATTGTTCCATCAGAGTTAATTTTTACATTAATATTTTTACAATATCCTGCTAATGCCTCATCAATAGAGTTATCAACAACTTCATAGACCATGTGATGCAAACCAGTTCCATCATCTGTATCTCCAATGTACATACCTGGTCTTTTTCTAACCGCTTCAAGACCCTTTAAAACTTTTATGGAGTCTGCCTGATATGTGTTTTTATTTGTCATTTTTTAAATTTTGGAAAAAGAAAATTATAGCATTTTTTATAAAAATTGCTTATTTATCTTAACAAAAAAACTGTAATATGCCTAAATTACAGTTGAAAAATAAAGCTTATTTAATGGCGGAGAGAATGGGATTCGAACCCATGAAAGGATTTCTCCTTTACACGCTTTCCAAGCGTGCGCCTTCAGCCACTCGGCCACCTCTCCATTATTAATTTATAATTAAATATATTATAATTAAACAATAACAGATGAACTTTAAAGAATTTAACACGAGTCTTAAATATAAAAAATACAAAAGATCAAAAATTATTATTAGATTTATAGAATATAAGTTAAAAAATTTATTAATTGATTTTCTTATAAACTTTAATGTAATTAGATTTAATTCAAAAAAAATAATAGATATTGGTTCTTTCAAGGATAATAGTTATATTAATTTTTTTTTATACTCGTTAAAAGATGATTATACACTTGCATATAAAAATGATGAAAATGCAAAAAAGTTATTTAAGAGAATTGGTTTATTAAATTTTTTCAAAAATACTATTTCTAATACCTTTGTAAAAGAAAAAGTAAATATTAAAATAAATATGGGGCCAATATTAGATAACACTGATAGTATAAACATGGATACTAATTATTTTAAATATTTTTATGATGAAACTTATAAAAACTTAAATAATAAATTAATTATGCCATATTATATGTATCCAAGAATTTATAATTCTTTATATAAAAATATAAACATAATCAAAAAACCAAATTTTAATTTAAGAGTTTTTTTTTCTGGATCTGTTGTTAGTGAAGGTTATGGAAATTTTAAATGGAAAAAAGAACCAGAAAAATTTTTAAATAGAATAAATATTATTAATAAATTATTAAAAGAATTTAAAAATGAAATTTATCTCATTAATTCTAAAACAGATATGAAAACAAATAAATTTTTAAATAAAAAGATAGTTTTTTGCTTACACAATAAAATGATTAAAAAAACTTCTTACATTCTAAATTTTAAAGAAAATTTAAATCTTTTAAGTAATTCATGTTTTAATTTAAATTGTCCAGGAGTTGTAATGCCTCTTTGTCATCATTTAATCGAGGGTATGAAAGTAGGATCGATACCAATCACTAACTGTGAAAGATTGCTATACCCTAATCTATCAAATAAAAATTCTTTACAATATTCTAATATAAATGAACTTATTGTTAAAATAAACGAAGCTTTAAATATTCCTAATGATCAAATTTTAGATATGAGATCAGAGGTGTTTAAATATTATAATTCTTATCTATCTCCTGCTAAATTTAAATCAAATTTTCAAAAAGCTTTAAACAATAAAGAAAAAAACATTATTTGTTGTGATGACCACAGAAGTGTTGAAAACTTTAATTAACACTTAAAAATTAATATTTAAAATAATTTATTTTTCTTTGCTAATTTTAAGTACGCCTATGAATGCTTCTTGAGGTATTTCTACTCTGCCGAATTGTTTTGATCTAGCTTTACCTTTTTTCTGCTTTTCTAAAAGTTTTCTTTTACGATCAGTTGCTCCTCCACCATGAATTTTTGTTAAAACATCTTTTTTAAACCCTTTAATTGTCTCTCTTGCAATAATTTTACCACCAATTGCTGCTTGGACTGGAATCATAAAATTATGACGAGGTATTAGGTCTTTTAATTTTTCACATACTTCTCTTCCTGTTTTTTGAGCAAAATCCTTATGAATCATCATTGCTAATGCATCAACAGGTTCACCATTTACTAAAATTCCAAGCTTAACCAAATCTCCTTCTCTGTGTTCAATAATTTCATAATCAAAACTAGCATACCCACTGGTCATTGATTTAAGTCTATCATTAAAATCAAAAACTACTTCATTCAAAGGTAGTTCATAATTTACCACGGCTCGATTTCCTGAATAACTTAGATTAGTTTGAATTCCTCTTTTATCCTGACACATTTTGATTATAGAGCCTAGATATTGATCAGGAGTAATTATTGTTGCTTTTATCCATGGCTCTTCGATATATTTTATTAAAGTTGGATCAGGTAAACTTGATGGGTTTTGAAGATCAATTATGTTTCCGTTATTCAGATAAACCTTGTAAACAACACCAGGTGTGGTTGTTAATAAATTAACATCAAATTCTCTTTCAAGCCTCTCGGTTACAATTTCCAAGTGAAGTAAACCTAAAAATCCACATCTAAAACCTAATCCTAAAGCCGATGACGACTCAGGCTCAAACGAAAAACTAGCATCATTTAGTTGTAACTTTGCTAAACCATCTTTAAGTTTTTGAAACTCAGAACTGTCTACTGGAAATAGCCCACAGAATACCACTGGTTTACTTGGTTTAAATCCCGGCAAAGCTTCTTTTAATGGTTTTAAAGCATCACAAATTGTATCTCCAACTTTTGTTTCAGATAAAACTTTAATTCCAGTTGTAATAAATCCAATTTCACCTGTTTTTAATTCATTTATGTCTACTGGTTTTGGAGTAAAAACCCCAACTTTTTCAACAATATATTCTTGATTGGTTGACATCATTTTTATTTTCATATGTTTTGAAAGTTTACCATCAATCACTCTCACTAAAATTACTACACCTAAATAAGTATCATACCAACTATCAACTAATAAACATTTTAAATCTGCTGAACTTTCTCCTTTTGGAGCTGGCAATGTTGTAATTATTTGCTCTAAAATATCTTCTATTCCTTCTCCAGTTTTGCCCGAACAAGGAATTGCATTTTCAGTATCAATCCCAATCACTTCCTCAATTTGTTTTTTTGTTCTATCTAAATCCGACGCAGGTAAGTCTACCTTGTTTAAAACTGGCACAATCTCATGATTGGTATCTAGAGCTTGATAAACATTTGCTAAAGTTTGAGCTTCTACTCCTTGTGTACTATCTACGATTAAAATTGAACCTTCACATGCATATAAAGATCTACTTACCTCGTAACTAAAATCAACATGTCCAGGGGTATCAATAATATTTAAAATATAATTTTTTCCATTTTTAGCTTTGTAATTTAATTTGACTGTTTGAGCTTTAATTGTGATTCCTCTTTCACGTTCAATATCCATAGAGTCTAAAACTTGAGCTTTCATCTCTCGTTCAGTTAATCCACCACAGCTATGAATTATCCGATCAGCAATAGTGGATTTTCCATGATCAATATGTGCAATAATTGCAAAATTTCTTATATTATCAATTGAACTCATTAATTAATTTTAGGAACGAATTTTAGCACCAGTTTTATTTTCAACTGTTTCTATTATCAAATTATTAATTTTTTCTAAATCATTATCCGTTAATGTTTTTTCCAATGACTGAATAGTAACGCTTATAGCAACCGATTTTTGATTTTCAGGAATATTGTTTCCTTCGTAAACGTCAAATACTTTAATATTTGAAATTAAATTTTTATCAATATTTGATATGACACTTACTAAATTTTGCACACTTATTTTTTTATCAACAATAAATGCAAAATCTCTTTCAGATTTTTGAAAGTCGGATACTGAATATTTTGTTTTTTGATCTTTTAAAGGTTTTTTTGGCAGTTTTAAATTATCTAGAAATATTTCAAAACCTACTAAAGACTCTGATTTAATATCTAGCGTTTTGATAATGTTTGGATGAATTTCACCAAAATAGGCAGCTACCTTATCTTTTCCCTTATTTAAAAATACTCTGCCTGATTTTCCTGGATGATAGTAATTGGGACTTTGATCATCAATATAAAATTTTTCTGAATCATAACCAGCTTCTACTAAAGTTTGTATTACATCTCTTTTGATATCAAAAACATCTATATTTCTCTCTTTTTCAATCCATGAAAGTCTAGATCTTTTTCCAGCTGACAAACCACAAACAATTGTATTCTGTTCTCCAGGTTTTGAACCATAAAATATTGGTCCTATTTCAAATATTGATAAATCTTTTATTCCTCTATCTAAGTTTTTACTCATGTACATTGCTAAATTTGAAAAAATAGAATTTCTTAATACTCCCAATTCAGAGCTAATCGGATTTACAATTTTTATTTCTTTGTTGGCTTCTTTAAAGTGATCATTATATTTAGCATCTGTAAAAGACCAAGTAATAGCCTCCAAATACCCTTTGGATGCTACTGACCTTTGAAGAAAATGAAATAACTTTTGAGTTGGATTTAAAGTATTTTTTGATCTTTCTTTAATAGGATTTTCTATTTTTATTTTTTCATATCCACTAATTCTTACAAGTTCCTCAACTATATCAATTTCTTGTTCAATATCTGGTCTCCAAGATGGAACTGATAATTTAAAGAATTTTTTTTCTTTTTTTAATTTAAAACCAAGTTTTTCTAAAATGTTTATCATTTCCTTGGTTGAAATTTTAAAACCAGTAATTTTTTCAAATGTTTTTGGTTCAAATTTTATTACTTTGTTTTTATAAGACTCAATTTTTTGAATATCTATTTTACTAATTTCACCACCGCAAATTTCTTTAATTAAAAAAGCTGCTTTGTTCAATCCATCTTCAATAGACAACTGATCAATACCTCTTTCAAATCTAAATTTAGCATCTGTATCAATATTTAATTTTTTAGCAGTATTTCTAATTGATCTTGGATCAAAATAAGCCGACTCTAATAAAACATTTTTTGTATCTAACTCTGTGCCAGATCTTGTTCCTCCAATAATTCCACCTAGGCCTAAGACACCTTTGTTATCACTTATTACACACATTCCATCATCTAGTTTATAATTTTTATTATCTAGAGCAGTAAATTCTTCTCCTGATTTTGAATTTCTAACAATTATTCCCTTCACAATTTTGTCGGCATCATATGCATGCAAAGGACGATTAATATCAATCATGACATAATTAGTAATATCCACAATTGCAGATATTGGTTTTTGGCCTATAGAAATTAATTTATCTTTCAACCACTTAGGACTTTCTGTGTTTTTAACATTAGTAATCAAGCAGCTACCAAAAGATAAACAGCCTTGATTTTTTTCTTTTGTTATTTTTACTTTTAAGGTCTGTTTTTTATTAGATTTAATTTTTTTATCATTTTCTGGTTTTAAGTTTCCAAAACCTGCAGCTGATAAATCTCTGGCAATCCCCCGAATACCAAGACAATCTGGTCTATTTGGTGTAATTGATAAATCGATAAGATTGGAACTTAATTTAGAAAAATAACTTTTTCCAATATTTTTTGCATATTTGGATGACGAAAGCTCAGTAATTCCATCACTTTCATCTGATAAGTTCAATTCAGATTCTGAACAGAGCATTCCATAAGATGTAACATCTCTTATTTTAGCAACAACAAGTTTAGTTTTGTTTTTTGGAATTATTGCACCTGGCGGAGCATATACTGTAAGAAGACCCTCTCTTGCATTTGCGGCCCCACAAACAACTTTTTTAATTTCTTTATTACCAATATCAACATCACAAACTTTAAGTCTATCTGCATTAGGATGTTTTTCTGTTTTTACAATTTTTGCTACTTTAAATAAATCTAATCCCTCAGATAAGTTTTCTATACTCTCAACCTCAAGACCTATGTCTGTTAGTTTCTTAAGAAGTTTATCTTCTTTAGCACTTATTTTTAAATGATCTTTTAACCAATCATATGTAATCTTCATCTGCTTAAACCTCTGTAATTTGAAGGAACATCAAGTGGATCAAAACCAAAATGATTTAACCATCTGTAGTCACAATCAAAAAAGGCTCTTAGATCATTAATGCCGTATTTAAGCATTGCTAATCGGTCTATACCTATACCAAAGGCATATCCTTGATATTTAGAAGGATCTACTTTGACATTTCTTAAGACATTAGGATGCACCATCCCACAGCCTAAAATTTCAAGCCATTTATCTCCTTCTCCAATAATTATTTTGCCATCTTTTATTTCATAACCAATATCTACTTCAGCAGATGGTTCTGTGAATGGAAAATGACTAGGTCTAAATCTCATTTTAATTTTTTCGACTTCAAAAAATTCTTTAATGAAATAATTCAAGCATCCTTTCAAATGCCCCATATTAATATTTGTGTCAATATGCAAACCTTCGACTTGATGAAACATTGGTGCGTGTGTTTGATCACTATCAGATCTATAAGTTCTCCCAGGAGCAATGATCTTAAATGGAGGTTTGTCTTTTAGCATAGTTCTAATTTGAACTGGTGAAGTATGAGTTCGTAACAAAACTTCTTTGTTTTCATCTAAGTAAAATGTATCATGCATATCTCTTGCTGGATGATTGTCCGGTGTGTTTAAAGCAGTAAAGTTGTTATATTCATTTTCAACATCAGGGCCCTCCTCAACACTAAATCCTATTTCAGAGAAAATAGATGAAATTTCATCAATAGTTTGTGATACCGGATGAACTTTTCCTCTAACGAATGGTCTTTCAGGTAAAGTTATATCAACTTTTTCTTTTTCTAATTTTTCGTTTATCTTTTTTCCTTCTATCTCGTTAATTTTAGAAGTTATCAAATTCTGAAGCTCATCTTTAACTTGATTTAAATCTGATGCAAATTTTTTTCTATCAGTCTCTGGAATTGACCCTATTGTTTTAAATTTTGATGAAATTAAACCATTTTTACCAAAGAGATCGGTTTTAATTTCATTTATTTGATCAATGCTTAAATCATTTTCTAGCTTTGATATAAACTGATCTCTAATATTTTTTATCTCTGACATATTAGTAGATTATTTCCTTAAGAAATAAAAACAATAGCGAAGATTAATTTAAAGCTGATTGAGCTTTTTGTACAATTGTTTTGAATGCTTCTGGGCTATCGTAAGCAATTTCAGCAAGAATTTTTCTATCTATTGCAATACCACATTTATTTAATCCATTGATAAATTTTGAATAAGTTAAGCCTTCAGCTCTTACTCCAGCATTGATTCTCTGTATCCACAATGATTTAAAATCTCTTTTTTTATTTCTTCTGTCTCTGTAAGCGTATTGCATGGATTTTTCCATAGCTTGCTTAGCAACTCTAATGGTATTTTTTCTTCTGCCCCATTGACCTTTGACAGCTTTTAAAACTTTTTTATGTTTAGCTTTACTAGTTACACCTCTTTTAACTCTTGCCATTATTAACCTCTTAAACTGTAAGGCATGTATGACTTAACAATTTTTCCATCTTGTTTAGACAATGTTGTAGTGCCTCTAAGTTTTCTTATTTGTGAATTCGTTCTTTTGATCATGCCATGTCTTTTACCTGCTTGAGCAGAAATAACTTTACCCTTAGCGGATATCTTAAATCTTTTTTTTGCTGAGCTTTTTGTTTTTAGTTTTGGCATAATTCTGCGGACTTATACAAAGAAAGATATAATTTTACAACCTCTATTAAAGCTTATAAAGGCTGAATTACCATGATCATTTGCTTCCCATCAAACTTGGGATGCAATTCTACCTTACCAATATCCTTCATATCTTCTTTAATTTTACCCATTAGTTCATTTCCTAGATGGGAATGCTGAAGCTCTCTACCTTTAAATCTTATAGTAAATTTGACCTTATCTCCTTTAGCTATAAATTTTTTAGCATTTTTAACTTTAAACTCATAATCATGAGTTTCAGTAACAGGTCTCATTTTAATTTCTTTTAAAGAAACAATTTTTTGTTTTTTCTTTGCAAGATTAGCTTTTTTCTGAGCATCATACTTATATTTACCCATATCCATTATTTTACATACAGGAGGATTTGCGTTAGGTGCTATTTCAATTAAATCTAAACCTTGATTTTTTGCCATGGAAATAGCTTCATTGGTATTCATCACTCCAAGATTTTCTCCATCACTTGCTATAACCTGAACATCAGGAGAAGAAATTCTATTATTAGATCTTGGACCTCTGTCCTTAGTTCTTCTTTGAAAATAATTTTGTTTGAATTCTGCCACTTAGTTTGATGATGCTTTATTTAAAGCAGAGAATGTTTTTAAGAATTGATCTATACCCATATTTTCTTGTTTATTAGAGTCTAATCTTCTAATCGTTACTGAATTGGAGTCAACTTCTTTTTTACCACAAATTAATAAAAGCGGTATTTTTGCTAAAGAATGATCTCTAATTTTATAATTTAAATTATGATTTTTTAAGTCTACTGCAGAACTTATACCTGAATTTTTAATTTTATTTGATACTTCGACTGCATAGTCATTAAATTCCTCTGAAATAGGTATTACCATAGTCTGTAAAGGAGATATCCAAAATGGAAACTTGCCTGCATAGTTTTCAATTAAAATTCCAATAAACCTTTCTAGAGAACCAAATAATGCTCGGTGCAACATAACAGGAACTTTTTTAGTACCATCTTTATCAACATAAGAAGCATCTAATCTTCCAGGTAAATTTAAATCTACTTGTAAAGTTCCACATTGCCAATCTCTGCCAATAGCATCTCGTAAAACAAATTCAATTTTAGGACCATAAAATGCTCCCTCACCTTTATTAATAGTATATTCTAATTTAGAAGCTTTAACGGCTTCAAGCAAAGAGGCTTCTGCTTTATCCCAAACTGAATCATCACCAACTCTTACTTCTGGCCTATCTGCATATTTTAGAATCACATTTTCAAAACCAAGGTCCTTATAAATATCTAGTATTAGATTTGTAACAATTAAACATTCGCTAGTAATTTGATCTTCAGTGCAAAAAATATGGGCATCATCTTGAGTAAAGGCGCGTACTCTTAATAACCCATGTAAAGCGCCTGATGGCTCATAACGATGAACTTTCCCAAATTCAGCAAAACGTAACGGAAGATCTCTGTAACTTTTTAAGCCTTGATTAAATACCTGGATATGACCAGGGCAATTCATTGGTTTAATTGCAAAAACTTTCTCATCTGGTGTTTCAGAAGTATACATGTTTTCTCCATATTTTTCCCAATGCCCAGATTTTTCCCATAGTTGTCTATCTAGTACCTCTGGAGTATTGACTTCTTTATAACCAGCTGCATCTTGTCTGCTTCTCATGTAGTTAATGAGCTTTTGAAACAAACTCCATCCTCTTTCATGCCAAAATACTGAGCCAGGGCTTTCTTCTCTAAAATGAAATAAATCCATTTCTCTACCTAATTTTCTGTGATCTCTTTTTTCGGCTTCTTCTATTCTTTTCAAATATTCATCTAGGTCTTTTTGAGTTGCCCAACTCGTACCATATATTCGTTGCAACATTTCATTATTAGAGTCTCCTCTCCAATATGCTCCTGATACTTTTGTAAGTTTAAAATATTTCCCTATTTTACCTGTAGAGGATAAATGTGGGCCTCTACATAAATCATGCCATTCTCCGTGAAAATAAATTGATACATCTTCATTTTCAGGTATCGCTTCAATTAGCTCGGCTTTATAAATTTCTCCTTTTTTTTTAAAATGGCTAATTGCTTTGTTTCTATCCCAAACTTCTCTTTTTGTTGTTTCATTCCTATCAACAATCTCTTTCATTTTATTTTCAATTTTAACAAGATCATCCTCTGTAAATGGTTCTTTTCTAGCAAAGTCATAATAAAATCCATTTTCAATCACGGGTCCAATTGTAACTTGTGTACCAGGAAATAATTCTTGAACAGCCATAGCTAAAATATGAGCTGTGTCATGCCTTATAGTTTCCAAGCCCTCAGGATTTTTTGAAGTAAAAATTTTTACATAACAGTCATTTTCAATTTGAAAATCAAGATCTTTAAGCTCACCATCAACACTTATGACCATGGCTTGCTTGGCTAACGATTTACTAATTTTTTCAGCTACTTCCAGTCCAGTAACTTTATTAGGAAAATCAATATTGTTTCCGTCAGGTAATGTTATAATCGGCATTTAATTTAATAATCTCTTATACTCTGAATAAGTAGAAAAGCACATTTTTTCAACATTAAATTTTTGAACTATGTTTTTTCTTCCCTCATTACCAATTGATTTTAATAGAGTTTCATCCATCTTAAGAGTTTTTAAAATTTTATTACTTAATGATTTAGCATTTCCTGCTTCGTATAAAAAACCAGTTTTTTCATCAATTATCGTTTCGTTAGAACCTCCAATGTTACTTGCTATAATTGGTTTTTCCATTGATTGTGCTTCGACAGCAACTCTGCCAAAAGCCTCTGGTTCTGTTGAAGCTGAAACAATAATATCAGAAACTTTATAGGCTAAGGCCATATCCTTACAATGATCTATGAATCTTATTTGTTTAGACAATCTATATTGCTCCGAAAGTCTTATTAATTTTTTCTTATATAAATCTCTACCTTGATCACTACCTAAAATAACTGCATAAAATGCTTCATAACCCAGCTCTATATTCACTAAATTAATTGCCTCTATAAAAACTTCCTGTCCCTTCCAAGAGGTTAATCTACCCGGTAAAAGTATAATTTTTTTATCTTTTTCAATGCCCCATTTTTTTAATAATTTTTTCTCATCAATTTCAATTTTAGTTGTTGGATCAAAGTAGTCGACATTTATTCCTCTAAAAATAACCATTAATTTTTTTTTCTCATTTAAATATTTTGAATAATTTTTTTTAATATGAGAAAAAATAAAATTAGATCCTGCAATAATTAAATCTGCTCTAGTCATTACTGAATTATAAATTTTTTTTATATTACTCTTAAAATTGTATGTTCCATGAAATGTAGTTACAAATTTTCGTCCTGTGATTTTTGTTGCTAACAAACATGACCAAGCAGGTGCTCTACTTCTCGCGTGAACAAGAGAAATATTATAAACCAAAATTATTCCAATTAAGATAAAAGCATTAATTAAAATTAGTAAAGGATTTTTACTTTGCACCGGAAGTCTAAATATTTTAACTTTTTTTCTATCTACAAATTTAAGTAATTCACCACCACTTGTTACAATAAATGATTTACAATTATTTTCTGGTAAATAATGCGCAATATCATAACAGCCTGTTTCAGCTCCTCCATAACCTAATTTTGGAATTACTTGTAAAACTTTTAAATCAGATGACATTTGATATGATTATATATTAATAGACAAAACTTATAAACGATTATGGCAAATTTCAGATTTCATCAAATATCGAATACACAGAAAATTAGACATATTTCCAAAATTTTTAAGAATAGTTCTTTTATAGTTTTTTTGCATGGCTTTATGTCAGATCTTGAAGGAAAAAAACCAAATGCATTTTTGAAATTTGCTAAAAAAAATAAAATTAGTTTTTTGGCACTAGAATACTCTGGTCATGGGAAATCTTCTGGAAAATTTGTAAATGGAAATATTTCAAAATGGAGTAAAGAGACATCAATTTTAATAAAAAAATACGTTAAAAAAAAAGAATTTATACTAATTGGCTCAAGTATGGGCGCATGGATTTCGCTCAATCAATTCAAAATTTTCAAAAAACAGATTAAAGGATTTTTAGGAATAGGGGCTGCTCCTGAATTTTTAGAAAATTTAATGTGGAAAAAATTTACTAAAAAAATGAAAGAGGAAACAATACGTAAGGGTATTTATCAATTAAAACATGGCAATTATGAATATCCAATTACTCTACAATTAATAAAAGATGGAAGAAAAAACAAAGTCTTAAATAAGAAAATTAATTCAAATATTAAAGTAACAATGGTACATGGTGAAAAAGATGAAGCAGTTCCTGTCTCATATTCAAGAAAAGTTTTAAAATTATTTCCAAAAGCTAAGAAAAAATTAAATATTATAAAAAAAGGTGATCACAGTTTATCAAATAAAAAATGGCTAAATATAATTTTAAAAGAGCTTCAATTATTAATTTAGCTTACTTTTTTTATATCTTTTTTTAAAGTAATTGGATTTTTTAATTTATCCAACATTTCTTTAGGACATACCTGAACAAAATTATTTACTTCATCATCAAAGTTCTCAATTATTTTTTTCGATAATTGAGATTCGGTTTCTTTAAAGTGCTCACTTACTAAACTTTTTAGATATTCTTTCCAATAATCTGTTTCTACATTTTGCCAAACTACTGATTCTGGATTTACTTTCTTTTCAAACTGTTGCGATTTGTCATATATAAATGCCATTCCACCTGTCATACCAGCTGCAAAATTATCACCAACATCTCCTAATATTACTACAGTTCCACCAGTCATATATTCACATCCATTAGAATCGCATCCTTCAATTACAGTAACTGCACCAGAATTTCTTACAGAAAATCTTTCACCGGCTTGGCCAGCAGCAAAAAGTTTTCCTGAAGTAGCTCCGTAAAGAACAGTGTTTCCTAAAATTGTATTCTCATTTGAAACTAAATTGCTCTCTTCAGGTAATTTTATTGAAATAATAGCTCCTGATAAACCTTTGCCAACATAATCATTAGCATCTCCCTTTAATACAAGTTTTAACCCTTTTGAAGAGAAAGCACCAAATGATTGACCTGCTGATCCTTTGAAATTTAAGACTAAAAAGTTTTCATCAAGTTTTTCATAACCATATTTTTTATATAAATGATGAGAAATTCTTGTTCCTACTGCTCTGTGAGTATTTTTAATTTGATATTCTTTCTCAATTTTTTCAGAATTATTTAAAGCTTCTTCAATTTCTGGCCAAATTTCCTGGTCAAGAGTATCTGGTACAATATTTATTTCTTGATCCTGACAATACCTTGGATTACTTCCATTGTCAGCTTGAACAAATAAAGGATTTAAATCTAAATCGTCTAAATTTGGAGATCCCTTACTAATCTGTTTTAACAAATCTGTCCTACCAATCACCTCATTTAATGATTTAAAACCTAAATTTGCTAATATTTCTCTTACTTCAGTAGCTATAAATGTGAACAAATTAACTACTTTTTCTGGAGTTCCAATAAATTTTTCTCTGAGCTTTTCATCTTGTGTGCAAACGCCTACAGGACACGTATTTGAATGACACTGTCTTACCATTATACATCCCATTGCAACTAATGCTGTTGTAGCAACTCCATATTCTTCAGCACCCATCATTGCTGCTATCACCACATCTCTTCCAGTTTTAATTCCACCATCTGTTCTCAATGTAACTTTATGTCTAAGATTATTTAAAGTTAATACTTGGTTTGCTTCCGTCAAACCCATTTCCCATGGTATTCCAACATACTTAACACTAGTCTGTGGTGTTGCTCCTGTTCCACCATTATGTCCAGAAATTAATATTATATCTGCTTTTGCTTTAGCTACACCAGCTGCAATTGTTCCTACTCCAGAAGAAGCTACAAGCTTAACTCCAATTCTTGCTTTAGGATTTATCTGTTTCAAATCATAAATTAGTTGTGCAAGATCTTCGATTGAATAAATATCATGATGTGGCGGTGGTGATATTAAAGTTACTCCAGGAGTTGAATGTCTAAGTTTAGCAATCTCCTTTGTAACTTTAAATCCTGGTAGCTGGCCTCCCTCGCCAGGCTTAGCGCCTTGTGCAATTTTAATTTCTATCTCATTACAATTATTAAGATAATTAACTGTAACTCCGAATCTTGCAGAAGCTATTTGTTTTACTCTTGAGTTTGCGCTGTCACCATTATCTAAAACTTTAAATCTACTTGCGTCTTCTCCGCCTTCACCGCTACATGAGGCACCTTTGATCCTATTCATACCAGTTGCCAAAGTTTCATGTGCCTCTTTAGATAAGGCTCCATGAGACATGCTCCCACTTCCAAATCTTTTTAAAATATTTTCTATTGACTCAACCTCAGAAATATCTATTGGCCCACTTAATTTTTTTTCTCTAAAATCAATTAAATCTCTAAGATTTATTGGTGGTAAACTATAAATACCATCCGCATATCTTTTATAAGCATCATAAGAATTAGATCCTACTGCACTTTGAAGTAAATGAATTAATTTTCCTTGATATTGATGAGTTTCACCATTTTTACGATATCTATATATACCGCCTATCGGCAATATGGTTTCAGAACTTTCAAATGCCTCTTTATGTATTTCTCTGATTTTTTTCTCTATACCCGTAAGTCCAATACCTGAAATTTTAGAGACAACTCCTGGAAAATAATCTGCAACAATTGTTCTACTTAAACCTACGGTTTCAAAGTTACATCCACCTCTATAAGAACTTAGAACTGAAATACCCATCTTAGACATGATCTTTAATAGACCTGCGTTTACTGATTTTATGTATCTCTCTACACATTCATCAAAGCTAAATTGACCAAATAATTTCTTTTCATGACGCTGAAATAAACTATCAAATGCTAAATATGGATTTACAGTAGTTGCTCCAACTCCTATTAATGTTGCAAAAGAGTGTGTATCTAAAGCCTCTCCAGATTGAACATTTATTGATACATATCCTCTAAGTTTTTTTTCAATAAGGAATGAATTAATTGATCCGACTGCTAAAAGCATTGGTATTGGAAGTTTTAAGTTAGAAAGCTCTTTGTCACTTAAGATCAATTGAGTAACTCCCTGTCTTACTGCAATTTCAGCTTCTTTTTGAATTTTTTTAATTGAATCAAATAAAGTTTCTTCCTCAGAAAAAGTACAATCAATTATAGATGAATTGTTGCCAAAAAAATTTATAAATTTTTCAAACTGAGAATTTGATAATATTGGACTATTTAAAACATAAATATTTTGCTTTGTTAAATTATCAAAATTTAAAATATTTCCAAGATTTCCAAATCTTGTTTTCAAACTCATAACCTTGTTTTCTCTTAAAGAGTCTATTGGTGGATTTGTGACTTGACTAAAATTCTGTCTAAAAAAATGGTATAACGGTCTATACCTATCTGACAAAACAGCCAATGGTGTATCGTCCCCCATAGATCCAGTTGCTTCTTTAGCATCTTCTGCCATAGGATGTAGTATGAGCTCAAGGTCTTCTAAACTTATTCCAAAAGTATATTGCCTTCTTCTTAAATCGTCTCCCGAAAAAGAATTTTTTTCATCTGAAATAGTTAACTTATCATCTAGGTCGATAATTTGTGAATTAAAGTGTTTATACTCTTTGGCTAAATAATCTTTTATTTGCTTATTAGTAAATACTTTACCTTTTTCTATTCTAACTCCAATTATTTCCCCAGGACCCAATCTTCCCTTTGACAAAATTCTTTTTTCATTTAATTCAATCATTCCCGTTTCAGAGCCTGCAAATAATAGTTTGTCTTTTGTAATTGCGTATCTTAAAGGTCTTAATCCATTTCTATCATTTGCGGCTATAACCCACTCATTATCAGTTCCAGCAATAGCAGCTGGTCCGTCCCATGGCTCCATAGTACTGTTTAAAAAATTAAATAATTGTTGGTGATCTTTTGGTAGAGTTTTATTTTTTTTAGACCATGCGTCTGGAACTAACATAAGCTTCGCCAAAGGCGCAGGCTGACCAGATATATTTAATAATTCAAAAACATTGTCTAATGCAGCAGAGTCTGATGCTCCCTGTTGTATAACAGGTTTTAAATTCTCAACATCGTCAAAAAGGGGACTGTTCATCTCTTGTTCATGAACTTTCATCCAATTTTTATTTCCTCTATAAGTATTAATTTCTCCATTATGCGCTATAGCTCTAAAGGGTTGAGCTAAATTCCAGCTAGGTGCTGTGTTTGTTGAAAATCTTTGATGAAAAATAGCAAACCTTGAAACAAATCTCTCATCTTTTAGATCAAGGTAGAAATCTGAGATAGCTTCAGCTAAAAACATTCCCTTGTAAATGATAGATTTAGAACTCAATGAACAAATATAAAAATTGTTTAAAGACTTTTTAAAAGCTTCATTTTCTATCTTTCTTCTAGTTTCATAAATTTTTCTTTCTAAATCTTTATTTGTTAATTCTGGATCATAAGGTTTAAACAATACTTGAATAATTTCAGGCATTGTTTGGAATGCCTTTTCTCCTAAAACTTTTGGATTAACTGGAACTTGTCTCCAGCCATAAATACTAAAATCATTTTTAGTTAATTCACTTTCAACAATAGTTTTGCAACTTTCTTGTGCTGCGTAATCATTCCGAGGTAGAAATATCATGCCCACACATATTTCAGAATTGTCATGTGTGTGTCCTGTCACTTCTATCTTTTCAATAAAGAAATCTTTTGGTATTTCAACATGTATCCCAGCCCCATCACCAGTTTTCCCATCGGCATCTACAGCGCCTCTATGCCAAACTGCTTTTAATGCTTCAATACCATACTCTACAACTTTACGAGATTTTTTACCTTCAGTTGATGCAATTATACCAACACCACAAGCATCATGCTCCATGTCTTCTGAATAAACATTATTTTCTTTTAAAAGGTGAAGGTTTTTTTTATAATTTTCCATTAAGCCACTCTTTTTTCCACTTTAGATTTACTCTCTAGATAAGTTTTAATTGAAGCTGCTGCATCTCTTCCATCTTTTATCGCCCAAACAACTAATGAAGCTCCTCTAACTATATCACCAGCAGCAAACACCCCTTTTATATTTGTTTCCATAGTATCAAAATCTGTTTTAATAGTTCCCCACTTTGTTACTTGTAATTCACTACTATCAAATAAATTTGGTAAATCCTCAGGATCAAAACCTAGTGCTTTGATAACCATATCTGCTTTTGTTTCGTAACTTGAGCCTTCTTCTACTTGTGGCTTTCTTCTTCCTGTCTCATCTGGATCACCTAATTTAATTTGATCTACAATTATTTTTTCTACTTTATTTTTACCTTTAAATTCTTTAGGACTTGATAACCAAACAAACTCAACACCTTCTTCTTCTGCGTTTGCAACTTCTCTAGCAGATCCTGGCATATTTTCTTTATCTCTTCTATACAAACATTTAACAGATTTTGCCTTCTGTCTTATAGAAGTTCTTACACAATCCATTGCTGTGTCACCTCCACCGATTACAACAATATCTTTACCTTCTGCGTTTAAAATTCCCTTATCAAACAACTCAACATCATCTCCTAGACCTTTTTTATTAGATGCTGTTAAAAAATCCATTGCAGGAAAAATATTATCAAGATCATTTCCAGGTAAGTTTACTTCTCTTGCTTTATAAACTCCTGTAGCAATTAAAATTGCATCGTGTTTTTTTCTCAATTGGTCTAGGCTAGCATCCTTACCAACTTCAAAATTTTGAACAAATTCAATTCCTCCATCCTTTAAGAGTTTTGTTCTTCGCTCTACAACTTCTTTTTCTAATTTAAAATTTGGAATTCCATAAATTAATAATCCTCCTGCTCTATCATATCTATCGTAGACAGTAATTTTATATCCATTTTTTCTTAATTGTTCTGCAGCAGCTAAACCAGCAGGGCCTGCTCCTATAATTCCTACGCTTTGACTTTTTTCATTCGTTACCTTAATTGGTTTTACCCAACCTTCAGCCCAAGCATTATCTGTAATATATTTTTCTACTGATCCAATAGTTACTGTTCCATGACCAGACTGTTCAATTACACAATTTCCCTCGCATAATCTATCTTGAGGGCAAATTCGGCCACACACTTCAGGCATATTGTTTGTGCTTTGCGATAACTCATACGCCTCTTTTAATCTTCCCTCTGCTGTCAGTTTAAGCCAATCTGGAATGTTGTTACTTAAAGGACAATGAACTTGGCAAAAAGGTACTCCACATTGCGAACACCTACTCGACTGTTCTTTGGCTTTTTCATTGATATACTCGTCATAAATTTCCTTAAAATCTTTCTTTCTCGTATCAACTTCTCTTTTAGGTGGAGTTTGTTGACCTATTTTAACAAATTTGAGCATTTTATCTGGCATAATATTATTTAGATTTTGGCAAAATATACATTGATTTATGTATATAAAGCATAAAATAGGTCATATATATTGACCTTAATTTTTAAATTATTACCACCAATAAACAAGTTTTTAATTATTGCATAGCTATTATGCTTAAATCGAATTGTTTTAAATAAATAATTTATAAGTTACGAAGAAATAATGTTTCAAAATATTATAGAAATTTTAATTCTCTCTGCAATTCAAGGAATATCTGAATTTCTTCCTATTAGTTCTTCTGCTCATTTAATTTTGGTTTCTACTTTATATGAATTTAAATCTAGCTCTTTGCTTATTGATATCAGCCTTCATCTAGGTTCACTAATAGCAATAATTTATTTTTTTAAAGATGAATTGTTTGATATCAGAAAAAATAAAAGAATTTTAAATTTAATTGTATTAGGATCTATTCCATTAATAATTGTTGGATACATACTTTATAGTACAAATTTAATTTATCAGTTAAGAAATTTAGAAGTCATTGCTTGGACTACTTTAATATTCGCAATTATTTTATATATCTCAGACAAAAATCGATTTGATAAAAAAATTTCATCAAATTTAAATTTTCAGTCAATAATATTTATAGGTGTTTTCCAAATTTTCTCTCTTGTTCCTGGAGTGAGTAGGGCAGGAATTACTATAACAGCTGCGAGAATTTTAAAATTTAATAGAGTAGATTCAAGTAAGATATCTTTTTTACTTTCAATCCCAGCATTGGCTGGAGCTAGTGTCTTAAGCTTGAAAGATGTTTTTGAACAATCAATTCAGTTTAATTACTTAGTTGTTATCGCAATTATATCCTCTTTTATTTTTTCTTTTCTAACAGTTAAATTCTTTTTAATTTATATAAATAAATTTTCAATGAACGCGTTTGTAATTTATAGAATAATAATTGCTTTAATTTTATTTAGTTTAATTTATTAAGTATATTTCTTTTTAATTAAAGGCAGTAATTGAGACAAGAGAACTCCACATAGAATAAAAAAGCATCCAAGTAAATTATTAACATCTAGAATTTGATTTAAAATAAACCAAGCAGCTATAGTCGCAAATACACCTTCAAGAGAAAAAATTATAGCTGCAGGTGCTGGAGTAATATTACGCTGGGCATAAATTTGTAATACAAATGCAAATCCACCAGATAATATACCTGCATATAAAATTGAATAAATTTCCATTAAAATATTACTTAAAATAAATTCTTCATAAATAATTCCAATTATAAATGAAAAAATAGCCACAATTAAAGTCTGCGCAGCTCCTAAAGTAAGTGGCAGATTGTATTTAGTTATAATGATCCCAGTAAAAATGATATGAGTGCTCCAAAATAGAGCTCCGAGAACAACTAAAGTATCTCCTAATCTTACTGTTGCATCATGAAAATTTGTTAATAAATATCCTCCAATTAAACATAGAACTACAGAAGGCCATACACTCCAATGTATTGATTTTTTACCAAACAAAAAAATGATAATCGGTACCATTGGCACATAAAAAATTGTAAAAAAAGCAGCATTTGCAACATCTGTATAAAGCAAAGCAACTTGTTGTAGTGCTGAGCCTAAGAATAAAGAAATTCCAATTAATAATGAATAAATTATGAAAGTTTTTTTATCTAATTTAAATTCTGATTTAAAATTTTTTAATTCAAATAAAATCATAAGTGGAATTATGGCTAGAAAACCAACAAAAAACCTCACAGCATTAAATGTAAAAGGGCCAATATTATCCATGCCCGTATCTTGGGCAATAAAAGTTGTTCCCCAAATAAAAGTGCACAATAAGGCACTAAATAATGATATGGATTTACTCATTCTTAATTAGACAGCTAGTTTATAGGCAAAATTTTTGCCTAAGTTTTCTTTTAGATCATTATTAAACCTAGCTGCTTCTGCACCATCAATAATTCTGTGATCATAAGATAAAGAAATTGGCAGCATAGTCCTAGTTTGAAACTTTCCATTCATAAAAATTTGTTTTTTTTCTGATCTTCCTACTCCTAATATAGCAACTTCAGGATAATTAATTATAGGAGTAAAAAATGAACCTCCTATACCACCTAAACTCGTAATCGTCATCGAACCGCCAAACAATTCTTTTTTATCAATTTTTAAATTTCTGCAAAGTTCGCTTACCTCTTTTAATTCTTTACTTATCAGAGAAATTTTTTTGTTATTTGCATTTCTTATTTTTGGAACCATTAATCCATTTGGCGTGTCAACTGCTATCCCAATATGGTAATATTTTTTTAAAGTCATTTTTCCAGTCTCAATTTCGTCGATAGAAGAATTAAAACTAGGAAATTTCTTAAGAGATGCAACCAAAGCCTTTATTATAAATGCTAGAGGTGTAATTTTAATTTTTTCTCCAGTATACATATCAGTTAATGAACTTCTAAAACTTTCCATCTCCGTTATGTCGGCTTCATCGTGATTTGTAACATGAGGAATTGTTGTCCATGAATTTGTAAGATATTTTGATGATAATTTTTTTACTCTTGGTATGTCTTTAATTTCTATTTCACCAAAATCAGAATGTTCATATTCATTTTTAATTTTATCTGGTTTGCTATCTTTTATTACAACGTTGTTTTTTGAATTAGATGAAACAAATTTTTTAATATCATCTTCAACAACTCGGCCATCTTTCTGGCTTCCCGCTACTTGATTAATATCTACTCCAAGTTCTCTAGCAAATTTTCTAGCTTTTGGACTTGCAGATGAAATGTCTGAAATATTATTTTTAGAAAATGTTTTTTCTTGGATTTCAGGTTTTATTACCTCATTATTTTTTGACTCTTTTTCAATTTTTGGTTTTTCTTTAACCTCTTCCTTTTTAACTTCTGAATCACTATCTACAGTTAAAATTAAGTCGCCCTCAGAAACTTTGTCTCCTACTTTTATTTTTAAATTTTTAATTTTACCTTCTAAATTTGATGGTATTTCTACGCTAGATTTATCACTTTCAATTGTTATTAGTGCATCATTTTTTTTAATTGATTGACCTTCGGTAACTAATACCTCAATAACCTCAACATCTTTAAAATCTCCAATATTAGGTACTTTAATCTCAGTTTCTAACATTATAATTTTGTTGGCATTGGTTTGTTGGTATCAATATTATACTTCTTCATTGCATCTTTTGCATGTTTGGAAGTAATAAGCTGTTCTTTTGCTAAAATACTTAAACCATAAGCAACCAAATGTTCTTTATCTACCTCAAAAAATTTTCTTAAATTTTTTCTTGTATCACTTCTTCCAAAACCATCTGCTCCTAATGAATAAAAGCTTTTATTAGTATAAGGTCTGATTTGATCTGAATTCATTCTCATATAATCAGATGCAGCCATAATTGGGCCCTCTGTTTGGCCCAGGCATTGCTCAACATAAGATTTTTTAGGTTCTTTATCAGGATTCAAAAGATTAAATCTTTCTACCTCCATTCCATCTTTTCTTAATTCATTAAAACTTGTTACACTCCATATCTCACTGTCAATTTGATAATCATTTTGTAAAATCTCTGCAGCAGACATCATTTCTCTTAAGATTGTTCCTGATCCTAAAAGTTGGATTTTAGTTTTTTTGTATTTGTTAAATTCTTTTATTTTATACATGCCCTTTAAAATGCCTTCCTCACAATTTTTATCTTTTGGCATTTCTGGATGTGAGTAATTTTCATTCATTGTTGTAATATAATAAAAAACATTCTCATTTTTTTCATGCATTCTTCTTAAACCTTCTCGAAAAATTACCGCTAATTCATAATGAAATGTAGGATCATAAGTTACACAATTTGGAATAGTTGATGCAATCAAATGACTATGCCCATCCTGGTGTTGTAAGCCTTCTCCAGCTAATGTTGTTCTTCCAGCTGTTGCACCCACTAAAAATCCTCTAGCCTGACTATCCCCAGCCGCCCAAGCTAAATCTCCTATCCTTTGAAATCCAAACATTGAATAAAAAATATAAATTGGGATCATTTCAATATCATGATTAGTATATGCAGTGGCAGCAGCAATCCATGAAGACATAGCACCAGCTTCATTGATACCTTCCTCTAAAACTTGACCACTTTTATCTTCTCTATAAGAACTTAATTGAGCTGCATCCTCAGGTTCATATTTTTGCCCCTCATGTGCATAAATTCCAATTTTTTGAAAAAAACCTTCCATACCAAAAGTTCTAGCTTCATCTGGAATAATTGGAACTAATCTAGGAGATATATTTTTATCTCTTAATAAATTGGTTAACATTCTTACTAAGGCCATAGTAGTAGACATTTCTTTTTCACCAGTTGATACTTTCATGAAATCGAAAATATCTTTTGAGGGTGCTTTGATTGGTTTAGCGAAAGTCGAACGTTCGGGTAAATATCCACCTAATTTAATTCTTCTGTCTTTTATGTATTTTATTTCTGGAGATTTTTCGTCAGGCCTAAAGTATTCAATATTTCTCACCTGTTCATCTGTTAAAGGAACATCAAATCGATCCCTGTAATACATCAAATCATCAACATCTAATTTTTTAGTTTGGTGAGTAGTATTCACACTTTCACCTGATTTTCCCATTCCATAACCTTTAATAGTTTTAGCGATAATTACTGTTGGACTTCCTTGATGTTTAGTCGCTTTATCGTATGCTGCAAAAACTTTATGGGGATCGTGTCCACCCCTATTTAATCTCCAAATATCTTTGTCTGACATGCTCGAAACTAATTCTAATGCTTCAGGAGATTTTCCAAAAAACTTTTCTCTCACATAAGCACCGTCTCTTGCTTTCATTGCTTGATATTCACCATCTACAGTCTCGTTCATAATTTTTATTAAATCACCAGTTTTATCATTAGCAAGCAATGAGTCCCAATATGATCCCCAAATAACTTTTATTACATTCCAACCAGTACCTCTAAAACTTCCTTCAAGTTCTTGAATAATTTTTCCATTACCTCTAACTGGACCATCCAATCTTTGAAGGTTGCAGTTAACAACAAAAATTAAATTATCTAAATTCTCTCTTGCAGCCAGACCAATTGCTCCCATCGACTCTGGCTCATCCATTTCTCCATCGCCTAAAAAGGCCCACACTTTTCTTCCTTCATCTTTAATCAAACCTCTATTGATTAAATATTTCATATACCTAGCTTGATATATGGCAAGCATTGGGCCTAACCCCATGGATACAGTGGGGAACTGCCAAAATTTTGGCATTAACCAAGGGTGAGGATATGACGATAGACCTCCTGACTTTACCTCTTGTCTAAAGCTATCTAATTGTTTCTCATTTAATCTGCCTTCTAAGAATGCCCTTGCATACATTCCTGGAGCACTATGCCCTTGAAAGTAAATTAAATCTCCACCAAATTTATTATTTTTTGCTCTCCAAAAATGGTTCATACCAACATCATATAATGTTGCAGCTGATGCAAATGTACCGATGTGTCCACCAAGCTCAGGATGTTTTTTATTTGCTCGAACTACCATTGCTGCTGCATTCCATCTAATTAACGATCTAATTCTTCTTTCAATATTTTGATCACCACTAGATTTTACTTCAGCCTCAGGAGGTATTGTATTAATGTATGGTGTGTTTTGAGTATAAGGAATATTTGCTCCTTCACGATAAGCTTTGTTAATTAATTCTTTAATTAAAAAATGAGCTCTTTGATTTCCATCTTTCGAAATAACTGCAGATAAAGACTCTAACCAATCTTGAGTTTCAAGTGGATCAATATCAGCTCCATTGACTACTTGAATTGTAGATTGTTTTTTCTCAATTATGGGTTCAGATATAATTTTTTTTTCCTCTTTTTTTTCAGCCATTGCTTCTTCGGCTTGTTTAATTATATTTTCTGTATCTTTTGGAAGAGTGCTTTCTGATGACGATTTTGATAATGATGTAAGATTAAGCAATAAATCACCTTTGGAAACTTTATCACCAACTTTAACTGCTAAGCTATCTACTTTTCCAGCAATTGTAGAAGGGATTTCAACACTTGATTTGTCACTTTCAATTGTAACTATTGGATCATTTTCTTTAATTTGATCACCAGGTTTTACAAGTATCTCTATAACCTCAACATTTTCAAAGTCACCAATGTCAGGAACAAGTAATTTTTCGCTCATTTTTTAAAATGTTTTATATACCCAAAAAAACATTATTGGATTTTATTTTATCACATTAATAAGGTTTTTTCGTTAATCTTATATTTTTATTATACAAAAAATAAAAAAATAAATGAATATTAAGCTTTTTAGCTTCTCTCAATACACATAGCTATTCCCATACCACCACCAATACAGAGTGCCGCACAACCTTTTTTTTTATCTTGCTTAATCATTTCATGGACAAGTGTAACCAAAATTCTTGCCCCAGAAGCTCCAATTGGATGACCTAAGGCAATTGCTCCTCCATTAACATTAACTTTTTGTTCAGGAATTTTTAATTCTTCAATTACCGCAATACTTTGTGCTGCAAAGGCTTCATTAATTTCAAATAAGTCTACTTCATCTATTTTCCACTTTGCTTTAGATAAAGCTTCTTGAATTGAGGGTATAGGTCCTAATCCCATTAATGAAGGCTCAACCCCACAAGTAGCCCAAGATACAATTTTAACTAATGGCTCTAATGATTTTTTTTCTGCTTGTTCTCTAGACATTAAAACTAAGGCCGCAGCACCATCATTTATACCTGAGGAATTTCCAGGTGTTACAGTCCCATTTTCTTTGAATACTGTTTTTAATTTTTTTAAATCATCTATACTTAAATTTTCTCTAGGATGTTCATCTTTTTCAAAAATAAATTTTTTATCACCATCTTCAATTTGTAATTTAATCAGCTCATCCTGAAATTTATTTTCACTATATGCTTTTTCTGTTTTTTTCTGAGAATTTAAAGAAAAATTATCTTGTTCATCTCTTGAAATTTTATATTTATCGGCAATATTCTCAGCTGTGACACCCATATGATAATCATTAAATGAATCTAGCAGACCATCTTTTATCATTGTATCAACCAATTTATTTTCAGAAAATTTTTTATCTTCTCTATAATAAATTGCATGAGTTGCTCTAGACATATTTTCTTGACCACCTGCAATTACAATTTGGTTTTCTCCTAACTTAATTGATTGATATCCCGATACAACAGATCTTAATCCAGATCCACAGACTTGATTAACAATGTGAGCAGGTTTTGAAACTGGTACTCCGGCACCGATTGAAGCTTGCCTAGCGGGATTTTGACCAAGTCCAGAGGTTAAAACGTGCCCCATAATCACTTCATCGATCTCTTCCTCTATATCTAATTTTGATTTATAAATTACTTCTTTAATTACTATTGAACCTAATTTTGATGCGCTGAGATTTTTTAACGAACCTTTATATCTTCCAATTGGGGTTCTTAGTGCTGAAGTAATTACAACATCGTTAGAGTTTTTGCTCATAAAGTAATTAACATAATATTTTATAAGTTAAATTACATCAAAAACTTTGATATATGGAATATATTATTTAAATGGACCGCTGGCCAAATTGGATAAGGCGCTCGGCTACGAACCGGGAGATTCCAGATTCGAGTTCTGGGCGGTCCACCAACTTGCAATATTAATATATAAATGGCAAATAAATTTAAAATTTTTATAGTCAATTAAAAAAAAGATAAAAATAGGAAACAAAGTATTCTCAATGAATTAAAAAAACAACATTTAGAAAATTTTGAAATTATAGAGGCATTTGATGGATATAATATAACAAAGGATAGACTTAATTTACTAACATCTAAAGATGAAAAGTTTTTAAACCCTAATAATACAAACATGAATTCTCAAGAGATCTGTTGCGCTTTAAGTCATATAAAAATTTATAAAAAAATTATTAAACACAATCTAGAATATGCTTTAATTTTAGAGGATGATGCTGTTTTTGTAGATAATTTTTCAAACAATTTAAAAAAATTTATAATCAAAAATTTAAAGTATGAGAAACAGATTATATTACTAAGCGAACTTTGGGAATTTTATAAAAAACCCTTAGACAAAGAAGATAATTATGAAATAGTGAATGTTACTAATGCAGTGTTCACTCATTCTTATTTCATTAATAGAAAAGCTGCTGAGACCTTAATTTTATTTAATTTTCCAATAAAAACTGTTGCAGATAACTTTATAATCTTTAAAATTTACTGTGGAATTAAAATAACAGGTTTAAATCCATTTTTATTAAAACAAGATAAAAATAAATTTAACTCATCAATACCAATAGATAATGATTTGAAAAAAATTTTTTTATTTCGAAGAT
>CACEEO010000009.1 GCA_902558585.1 uncultured Pelagibacteraceae bacterium
AAGATGCTTCATCAATCATTTCGTCTCTAGAAACTTCTTTTCCTGATTTATCAGGTTTAGTCCAGTATACTCCACGAGCTTTATTACCTTTGATTGAATCTGGATCACCAGGTACCTGTGTTAAAGATATAGCACCAAAGTGCGTAACACCTGCGTCTTCAAATTTTTTAATCTTAACTATTTGATGATAAGCTTCTTGTAACTTTTCTATATCAAACTTAATTTCTTGTTTCTGAAAATCGCTAAAGTCTAAAATTCTATCTTCCTTTTTGACATTTAAGTCTATAACTTTTGAGTTTTCTGTCGCCATCGTGATTGCTTTCTACCCTTTTTTTTGTATATGTGTATATTACATTTGTCGCAATTTAAAAGTAAATTAAAACATGATTATTGGTAAATATCCTAGTCTTAGACTCAGAAGAAGTAGAAGAGAATCCTGGTCAAGAAGATTAATTCAAGAAAATACCTTAAGTCCAAATGACTTTATACTCCCTATTTTTTTAATTAAAGGTTCAAATAAACGGCAAGAGATTTCATCAATGCCAGGAGTTTATAGGTATACAATTAATCGATTGAGCCAAATTGTGGATAAAGCAATAAAATTAGGAATACCAATGATAGCTCTTTTCCCAAAGACAGAAAACTCAAAAAAAGATGAATTGGGAACAGAATCACTGAATGAAAATAATTTAGTCTGTAAAGCGATACAAGAAGTCAAAAAAAGATACAAAAACCAAATCGGTATTATGTGTGATGTTGCTTTAGATCCTTATACATCACATGGTCATGATGGTTTGATGAAATCTAACACCATATTAAATGACGAAACAATTGAGGTTTTGATCAATCAGTCATTACTACAAGCTGAGATGGGTTGTGATGTACTGGCACCTTCAGACATGATGGATGGCAGAATAGGAAAAATAAGAAAAGCTTTAGATAAAAATAAATTCCAAAACGTTCAAATATTATCGTACGCCGCAAAATATGCTTCAAGCTTTTATGGACCTTTTAGAGATGCAGTTGGATCTAAAGGTTCGTTAAAAGGAGATAAAAAAACTTATCAGATGGATTATAGAAATTCTGATGAAGCTTTAAGAGAAGTTGTATTAGATATTAAAGAAGGTGCTGATATGGTAATGGTTAAACCAGGTATGCCCTACTTAGACATAATAAAATCAATAAAAGAAAAATTTAAATTGCCTGTATTTGCCTATCAAGTATCAGGAGAATACAGCTTAATTGAAACAGCTATAACGAAAAAATTAATTAATAAAGATGCTGTATATGAAAGCTTAGTTGCTTTTAAGAGAGCTGGTGCCAATGCTATAGTAAGTTATTACGCTGATAGAATTGATAAAATAATAAAATAATTATTTTAACGTATTTAAGAATAACAACCTGCTATTTGGATAATTTAAATTATTTGGTCTTAATATAGTTTTATCCAAATAGTCGCCTACTAATTTCAAACCGTTTAATAAAGTGCCGAGATCATTAACTTCTATATCTCTTTCAATCAGAAAACTAGGTACATATTTTTTTTCATTTAAAGAACTTGCATAATATACAGTTTTGTTACCATCTAAATCTTTTTCAACTAAATTTTCAAGCGCCAAGTCATATCCTAATATTTTAAGTAACTCCAATTCCCAAAATATATATTTTTTTATCCAATCTTTTTCTTTTAAAATTAAAAATAAATTTTGAATTATAAAATAAACTTTATCGTTAGATTGAGACTCTGCTGTTAATATTTTGATCAAATTCATAGCAGATGTAATACAGGATAACTTTTGCTTATGATCAAAATATAATGGGGTATAGGCATTTAAAATTTCAATTTTAAAATAACCTATTCTGTTTTCATTTTTAGAATTGTAATTAACATGGAGTTTATTACCAAGCTGAAGATAATTTTTAATTTTTTTTGAAGTACCACCAAATATTATTCCAGATATCTTTCCTTTATCTTTTGTAAATAATTCAGCAATTAATGAATTTTCATTATATCTACTTTTACTTATTAAAAATCCTTCGTCTGACCAATTCATTTTTTATTTGTATTTTTTAAACATTCTATAGCAGCATTTTGTTCAGCTTCTTTCTTTGATTTTCCAGTAGCTATAAAATATTTTGTATTGGGCAATTTTACACCAACTTTAAATATGGGTTTGTGTCTTGGACCTGTATTTGAAATTAATTTATAAGTAGGTAATTTTTTAAAGTTTTTTAAAGTTAATTCCTGTAACTTTGTTTTTGCATCTATTTCTGTAACTACACTTTTTTCAATATGATCTTGCCACAAGTTCAAAATTGTTTTTTCAACTATTGTAAAACCTTTATCAAGATAAATAGCACCAATTAATGCTTCACAGCTATCAGATATAATTTTGTCCTCAATTTTTATTTTTTTATTGTTGGGATTAAATGTTTTAACATAACTAGCTAAATTGATTTTTTTTGCTATATCCAGACAAGTTTTTTTATTAACAAGCGATGCAAATTTTTTATCAAGAATACCTTCTTTTTCTCCTGGATAAATTTCTAAAAGTTTTTTTGCTATGACTAATCCAAGAACTCTATCGCCCAGAAACTCTATCTTTTCATTATTTTCATTTGGATTAAAGCTTTTATGTGTGAGGGATTGAACAAGTAGATCTTTATTTTTAAATTTTAAGTCAATTTTTTTTTCTAAACTTTGATAGTTAATTTTCATTAATTAATTTTACTAAAAGTTCTATTAAATCTTATTGACTTATGCCATTTCCAAAATTCAATAAAACTTCCTATTCTTTTATCTGAAGAGAAAAATATAAATTGAGCTTTTCCTACTAAATTATCTTTATGTACATATCCAACACTTGTTAAGTACCTGCTATCTTTAGAACAGTCTCTGTTATCTCCTAAAAAGAAATAATGATCTTCTGGTACAGTAAACACATCGGAATTTTGATAGGTATAATCTTTTAAATAAACAGTATGAAATTTTTTACCATTTGAAAGTTTTTCTTCAAATCTATAAACATCAATACTTTTGTCGCCGCAGAAAATTGTAGTTTTGTTATTAATTTTAGATTTAAGAATTTCAGAATTATTTAAATATAAATTAGAGTCTATAAATTGAATTTTATCACCAGGTAAACCAATTAATCTTTTAATGTAATCTGTTCGATTATCTGCTGGTGTTTTAAATACAATTACATCACCTCTTTCAGGACTACTAAACATAATTCTTTTGTTTAATATTGGAGGACTAAAAGGAAATGAGTGTTTGCTATATCCATAGGTATATTTTGTTACAAACAACCTATCACCTACTAATAAAGTAGGTTCCATGGATGATGATGGAATATAAAATGGTTGTACTAAAAGCGATCTAATTATAACTGCAATTATTAATGCATAAATTAAAGTTTTTATATTTTCTGAAAAAAAATTTTTATCTAATTTCATGATGTTTGAATAATTGCAAATGCTGTTGAATAATTTTTTTCATCCGAAATTGATAAAAAACATTTAAAATTTTTGATTTTAAAGTTCTTTTGTACGAATTTTGTAATTTTTTTATTTTTAACGTAATAAGGCTTTCCCTTTTTGTCATTAACAACTTCTATATCTTTAAAATTTAAATTCATACGAAAACCTGTGCCAAGAGCTTTAGAAAATGCTTCTTTTGCAGCATATCTCTTCGAAAAAAAAGCTACTTTATTTTTTACAGCATCAGATTGTTTCAATTCTTTAAATGAATAAATTCTTTTTTTAAATAAAGGATTTTTAATCGATTTTTGAATTCTTTTATTTTCAACAATATCAACACCAATACCAAGAATTTTCATTTATCTTTTTATAATTTTTTTTAAGTTTTTAATTACTTTTGAAAGTCCATCAAATATTGACTCCCCAATTATAAAATGTCCAATATTATACTCCTCAATATCTATTATTTTTGTTAACATTTTGGTAGTTTTATAGTCTAAACCATGACCAGCATGAACTTCTATATTTAAACTTGATGCTAATTTTGCACTTTTTTTAATTCTGTTTAATTCACTAGAATAATTTTTTTTTGATTTAACTAGGTTTGCTAGTTTTCCAGTATGTATTTCAATACAATCAGCATTTAATTTTTTAGCAAGTCTAATATCATTTGGGGAAGGGTTAATAAATAAACTTGTTCTTATCTTTGCTTTTTTAAATTTTTTAATTATTTTCTCTAATTTATTAAGATTGTTTTTTATATTTAAACCTCCCTCGGTAGTAATTTCTTTTCTATTTTCTGGAACTAAACAGATAAAATTTGGTCTTATCTTAAGTGCTTTACTAACAATTTCTTTGTTCATAGAAATTTCAAGGTTTACAGGTACATTTCTTAAACCACAGATTTTTTTTGCATCAATATCATTTATATGTCTTCTATCTTCTCTTAAATGAATTGTTACAGAATCGGCTCCATAACTAATAACTTTCTTAGCTGCGTATAGTGGATCTGGATGCTTCTCTCCACGAGCGTTTCGTAAAGTTGCGATATGATCTATATTTACACCTAACCTTTTCACTTAATAAATCTGCTTCCTGGGGTTGTTATTGGTATAGATTTAAGTTCTGGTGGTAATTTATTTGCTTTATAAGTTGGAACATCAATTTTTAAATGAGATGTTATTCCAATTTTTATTTTTAAAGATTGTTTAGTTGATCGATCTATAATAGATGCAAATCCAATTAATTTTGCTTTTGATTTTTTAATCAATTTAACACACTCCAAACTTGATTTTCCTGTAGTGATTACATCTTCTATAATTAATACTCTTGCACCTTTTTTAATATTGAAACCTCTTCTGAGAGTAAATTTACCATTTACCCTTTCGCAAAAAATTGTTTCTTTTTTAAGCAATTTTCCTATTTCATATCCAATAATTACTCCCCCCATTGCAGGAGCTAATATTAAATCAATTTTTTTAAATTTTTTTTTAATTTTATTTGCTAAGGATTTACAAATTTTATCAGCTAAATTAGGATAACTTAAAAGTTTTGCACATTGAATATATTTTGAAGAATGTAGACCTGAGGATAGAACAAAGTGACCTTCTAATAATGCATTAGTTTTTTTTAAAATATTTAAGGATTTTTTGAGTGAAAGCATTTCTTTTTTCTTCGTGTCTAATTATTTTAAATTTTATACTCTTTTGTTTTAGCTCTGCAATAAAATTAGTAAAATTCTTAAGGTTTCTAATAATTAATTTAAATTTAAAATTAATATAATTGGGATTTTTACCAACCATTTCTAAGCTCGATATATTTAATTTATGACTTCCAATGAGTGAACTTATATCTCCTAATTGACCTGGCTTATCAGGTAATGACATCCATAGAGTGGTATTGTATTTTTTTGTTTTTTCCTCTTTTTGCTCTCCTTTATCATGCCAATATCTTCTTATTGCTGCTCTAGCTTTACCTGTTTTGGTTGTTGGTATCCAGTGAAGTGACGGTGAATTATTTTTAGATGTTATAATATTTACTCGATCACCATTTCTTAAAATAGTTTGTAATTCGCTTTTGTTTCCATTAATTTCACAACCAATTGCTGAATTACCAATTTTAGTATGAACAGCATATGCAAAATCTATGGCTGTTGCGTCTTTTGGTAATTTAATTACCGAACCTTTTGGTGTGAAACAAAATACGTTTTCTTGAAACATTTGTAGTTTTGTATACTCATATGAGTCTTCAGGATTTTCATTTTTTTCTATAATCTCAACAAGATCTTTTAACCAATCATACTCCTTCCAACTTAAAGAATTAAATTTTTCAGAAGATTTATACTGCCAATGTGATGCGACGCCTCTTTCTGCAAATTCGTGCATTTCATGTGTTCTAATTTGAATTTCTATTGGTTTTTTATTTGAGCCAATTACAGAAGTATGAATAGATTTATAACCATTGATTTTTGGAGATGAAATATAATCTTTAAATTTTCCCGGTATACAATTCCATTTTTTATGAAAAATCCCGAGGGTTTTGTAACAATCGTCTACGTTTTTTAAAATTATCCTAAATCCAATAATGTCTGTTATTTGTTCAAGGGAAACTCTTTTTTTTTGGACTTTTCTCCAAATTGAAAAAGGTGTTTTTTCTCTACCATGAATCTCTGCATTAATCTCATTATCATTCAATATTTCACTTAACTCAAAAGATTGTTCTTCAAATAAATCTTTTCTATCCAATTTTATTTCATCAAGTTTTTTTTTTATTAATTTTCTTGCATCGTTATTTAAAATTTCAAAAGATAAATCCTCAAGTTCATCTCTTATTCTATGCATTCCCATTCTATCAGCTAATGGGGCATAAATTTCCATAGTTTCTTGAGCTATCCTTTTTCTTTTGTCTTCTTTTGTAATTGCTTTAATGGTCCTCATATTATGCAGTCGATCGGCAATTTTCACTAACAGAACTCTGATGTCTTTTGATGTTGCTAAAATTAATTTTCTAAAATTCTCAACTTTAGAATTAGCTCCAGCTGAATTTTCAAATGCAGAAATTTTTGTCACACCGTCCACTAAATCAGCAACCTCATCACCAAATTCTTGTTTGATAGTTTCATAAGTTGCAAAAGTATCTTCTATAGTGTCATGCAACAGACCAGTTGTAATTGTAGCGCTATCTAATTTTAATTCAGTTAAAATATTTGCAACCTCAATTGGGTGAACAGAATAAGGATCACCCGAAGCTCTTTTTTGACTCTTATGTGCTTTAACAGCAAAATTATATGCTTTATCCAATTTTTCAGGATTAAGAAATTTATTGTAATCCTTAACTTTATTTATAAGTTCATTTGAATTAAGCATAATTGATATTATACCATTAAATCAAATTTGTTTAATAGATCTAATGTCTCTATCAGGAAGCTGAGAAATCAACGTTTTAACATCAATTTGTGTATAAGGATGGATCCAATTCTTTTGAATCTCAAATAATGGAAATAATACAAAGTTTCTTTTGTGCATCATTTTATGAGGTAAATTAATCTTAGAGTTTTTTTTTGATACCAAATTATTGAAATCGATTATATCTAAATCACATGTACGAGGAGCATTTTTTTTCGCTTTTTTTCTACCTAATTGATTTTCTATAGATTTACATATTTTTAATAGTTCTTGAGGACTGTAATAACACTTTAATTTTAAAATTATATTTAAGAACTTAGGTTTTCGTGGGTCAGGCCAGGAAAAGGTTTCATAATAACTGGATACCGAGAGAACATCTAAGTTATGTTCTGCTAATAAAAATTTTGCTTTTTCTATATTTCTTTTTTTTATACCTAAATTTGAACCTATTCCTAAAAAAACAATTTTAGCTTGATTTTCTAATATATCTTGACTTTTCACGGTTCCAATCTCTACTTTTTTTTGTTGCTCTTTTATCATATTGCTTTTTCCCTTTTGCAACAGCTAGTTCTATTTTAGCCTTTCCTTTTTTAAAATACATTTTTGTTGGAACTAATGTGAAACCATCTCTTTGCATTTTACCTATCAATTTATTTATTTCTTTTTTATTAAGAAGCAATTTTCTATCATCTGTTGGGTTGTGATTAGAGTAACTGGCTTGCTTGTATGGAGATATATGTGAATTAATTAAAACAATTTCACCTCCCTTTTCAACAGCATAAGACTCAGCGATATTGACCTTGCCCTCTCTTACTGATTTAATCTCTGATCCCTTTAAAACAATTCCAGCTTCGAAAAGATCTTCAAAAAAATAGTTAAAACTAGCTTTTCTATTTAAACAAATGATTTTCAAACCAGGATTGGTTTTTTTGTTCATTAAATTAACTTAGCAGACTGAAGAGCTTTTTTTACAATTTCTTTTGTTATGTCTGTTACTTTTACAAGTGGTAGTCTTACATTGTCATCACAAAGTCCTAAAAGTTTTGCAGCATATTTTACAGGACTAGGATTGCTCTCAACAAACATTGAGTGATGAACTGGTTGTAATATTTTATCTAATCTTTCTGCTTCTTTCATTTCATTATCGGTGTCTGATTTGGAGAATTTTTGAAAATCTGAACAAAGTTTAGGTGCAATATTAGCTGTTACACTAATAGTACCTACCCCACCACGTTTATTAAATTCAAAAGCATTATCATCATTACCTGTTAATTGAATAAAATCTTTACCCATTTTTTCAAGTGTTTGATCAACTCTATCTAAATCACCTGTTGCATCTTTAACACCAACTATATTTTTTAATTCATATAGTCTAGCCATTGTATCCACTGACATATCAATCACAGATCTACCAGGAATATTATAAATTATAATTGGAATGCCACACTTGTCATTAATTGCTTTATAATGTTGATACAAGCCTTCTTGAGTTGGTTTATTGTAATAAGGTGTAACTATCAAAGCTCCATTAGCTCCTGCTTTTTCTGCATGTGTGGTTAAAGAAATAGCCTCCTCAGTTGAGTTGGAACCCGTACCAGCAATAACTGGAATTTTTCCATTACTTTCTTTTATACATAAATCTATTACTCTTTGATGCTCATCATGACTTAACGTAGGGGATTCACCTGTTGTACCAGCCGGGACAAGTCCATTGGTACCATTATCGATGTGGAAATGGATTAATTTTATATATGCTTCCTCATCTAGACCATTATTTTTAAATGGTGTAATTAAAGCAACATTTGATCCTTTGAACATAAATACTTATAACATAGTTTAAAGATTCATATACTAAAAGATTATGCTCAAAATATTATTTTTAGGTTTCACCGTATCAATATTAATATTTTCAAATAATCTCTTTGCTGAAATTAGTTCAGTTGTACCTTTAAAAAAACCTATTTTAACTGAAGAAGAAATTCAAAAGAAAATATCTATAAATATCCTTAAGCCATTAAAGAAGCCTACGAAAACCAAAGAAATTAAAATCGAAGAAGTGATTGTTAAAAAAGAGTTGGTTTTAAAAGAAAAAAAATTAAGTTTTAAAATACCGAAGAAAAAACCAACTATAGCTGGAACTAGCACAGCTAAGAATATTAAGATTTCAAGATATTATAGTAAAAAAGACTTTGGGTTAGCTAAAAAAGCCATTTCAGAAATGCAGAAAAGTAAATGGTCATCTGCGCTTAAAATAGCAAAAAAAGCTAAAGACAACTCTATTTATAATTTTATACAATGGAGACATCTTTTAACGTCTGGTAACCAGGCGTCCTTTTACGATTATCAAGTTTTTTTAAATAAAAATTCAGATTATCCTAGAATAAGCAGAGTTAAATATCTTGCTGAGCATAAACTTTCTACAGAAAGTGTTTCACCTAAAAAAATAATAAAATGGTTTGGAGAAAATGATCCATTAAGTGGTTATGGAAAAATGATACTTGGAGAAAGTCACATTTTAATTGGAGACAAAAATAAAGGTACAAAACTAATTAAAGAAGGTTGGGTCACAGCAGATTTATCTAAAAATGAATTAAAATATTTTAGAAAAAAATATAAAAAATATTTAAATGCAGATGACTATATTAAACGAGCTGATTATTTAGCATGGAATGGTGATCGTTGGAATTTACGAAGATTAATAAGATATCTGCCAAAAGATTATGAGCTTTTATATAACGCAAGACACCTTTTAATGAGTAAAGGTTATGGGGTTGACCAAGCAATAGCAAATGTTCCTCAAAAATTTAAGAATGATGCTGGGTTAAACTATGATCGATTGAAATGGAGAAGAAAAAAAGGACGTGTAGATTCTTCAACAGAAATCTTATTGAAAATAAGAAATGATAAAGAGTATTTAGTTAGGCCTGACAAATGGTGGAAAGAAAGAGAAATTATATCTAGAGCATTGCTTTATAAAAAGAAATATGAAATTTCATATAAAATTTCAAGCAATCATGGAATGACTGAAGGATCTGAATATGCAGCTGCTGAATGGATGAGTGGATGGATAGCTTTAAGTTTTTTAAATGATCCAATAACTGCTAAAGATCATTTTAAAAATTTTTATGAAAATGTTAGTTATCCAATAAGCTTATCTAGAGGCGCTTATTGGCTTGGAAGAGCCTATGAAAAAATAGGTGAAAGAGAGCAATCAAATAATTGGTACAGAGAAGCAACAAAATATCTTACTACTTACTATGGTCAGCTAGCTTTTTTAAAATTAAATCCAAATGGAAAATTTGAGTTAAACAAAGACATGAAAATAGATGCAAAATATAGAATTCAATTTTTTAATAAAGAACTAGTAAAAATTACTTATCTTCTAGATGAATTAAAGAAAGATAAATATACAAAACATATTTTAAGACATTTAGCTAATGATAATATAGCAAAAGGTAGTGAAGTTTTGGCCGCAGAATTAGCTACAAGTATAAATAGATATGATTTTGCTATTCAGGTTTCAAAAATTGCGTCTTATCAAAAAAGATTTCATAATAAATACAATTACCCAATAATTAGTACTCCTAAATATATTAATAAAAGAAAAATACCAGAAAGTGCTTTGATCTTATCTATAATTAGACAAGAAAGTGAATTTGATTTGGAAGCTAATAGTCATGCTGGTGCAAAAGGATTAATGCAATTGATGCCATACACTGCAAAATTAGTTTCAAAACAAGCTAAGCTTCCTTATTCAAAATCAAGATTAACCACTGATCCAGAATATAATATTAATTTAGGTTCACATTATATTGCAGGTTTAATTCTACAATATGATGGTGCTTACCCTTTTGCAGTGGCTGCTTATAATGCTGGACCTAATAGAGTTAAATATTGGAAAAAAATAAATAAAGATCCACAAAAAAAACAAGTTGATTATGTTGATTGGGTTGAATTAATAAAATTTAGAGAAACAAGAAATTACGTTCAGCGTGTAATGGAAAATTATAATGTCTATAGATATATTTTGGAACAACGTCCTGTGACCATGAAAAACTTTTTTATAGATCAGCCTCTATTTTAATGGCGGAAGAGGAGGGATTCGAACCCTCGGTACAAGTTTCCTCGCACGGTCATTTAGCAAACGACTGGTTTCAGCCTCTCACCCACTCTTCCGTATGACATTGTGTATTAAGCGATTGTATTGAAAATTCAATATATATAAAGTAATTATTCAATTATTATGAGAAATAAGTATTCAGTATTTTCGTTAATCAAAAATGCTCTTTCATATCATGAAAATTGGCAAAGAGCATGGAAAGACCCTGCGCCTAAAAAAGAGTACGATGCAGTTATTGTTGGTGGTGGAGGCCATGGATTAGCAACAGCCTACTATTTAGCAAAAAAACATAACATGAATAATATTGCTGTAGTCGAGAAAGGTTGGATTGGTGGTGGAAATACTGGTCGTAATACTACTATTATTAGATCAAATTATTTATGGGACGCCAGTGCTGGTTTATATGATCATGCATTAAAAATTTGGGAAGGTTTATCTCAAGAACTAAACTACAATGTAATGTTTAGTCAAAGAGGTGTAATGAACCTAGCACATAATTTACAAGATGTTAGAGATTTAAAAAGAAGAACACATGCAAATAGACTAAATGGAATTGATGCAGTCTACTTGAGCACTGAAGAAGTTAAAAAATTTTGTCCAATTATAAATACATCACCAGATATTAGATATCCTGTTTTAGGAGGAACTTTACAACGTAGAGCTGGTACAGCAAGACACGATGCAGTTGCTTGGGGATATGCTAGAGGAGCTGATGCAATGGGTGTTGATATTATTCAAAATTGTGAAGTTAAAGGAATTAAAAGAAATGGAGATAGTGTTGAAGGAATAGAAACAACTAAAGGATTTATAAAAACTAAGAAAGTTGGTGTAGTTGCAGCTGGTCATTCTAGTGTAATAGCTAATATGGCTGGTCTAAGACTTCCACTTGAAAGTAAACCTTTACAGGCTTTAGTTTCTGAACCTGTAAAACCAATTATTGATACAGTTGTAATGTCTAACGCAGTGCATGCTTATGTAAGTCAATCTGACAAAGGAGAATTGGTCATTGGTGCTGGAACAGATGATTATGTTTCTTATACTCAAAAAGGTAGTCATCAAATAGTTGAAGGAACATTAAATGCTATTTTAGAATTGTATCCAATTTTCAGTAGAATGAGAATGTTAAGACAATGGGGAGGAATAGTAGATATTTGTCCTGACGCTAGTCCAATTTTAAGTAAAACTTCAATTAAAGGATTATACTTTAATTGTGGTTGGGGTACTGGGGGATTTAAAGCAACTCCTGGATCTGGAGATTTATTTGCTCATACTATTGCAAACGATGAACCTCACAAACTTAATGCTGCATTTAATTTAAATAGATTTGTAAGCGGTGACCTTGTTGATGAACATGGTGCTGCAGCGGTTGCTCATTAATGTTTTTAATAAACTGTCCATACTGTGGAGAACGAGATCAGCAAGAATTTAAGGCTGGCGGTGAAGCTCACATCGAAAGACCTAAGCAACCAACAGAATTAAGTGATGATGAATGGGCAGAATATTTATTTATGAGAAAAAATATTAAAGGTGTTCAATTTGAAAGATGGAACCATGCACATGGTTGTCGTAAGTGGTTTAATATAGTTAGAGATACATCTAATGATGAAATAAAAGCAATTTACAAAATGGGTGAAAAACCACCTTCTCAATAAAATGACTAAAAACTTAAGAGTAAAATCTAGCGAGTATATTGATGAAACTAATAGAATTTCCTTTAAATTTAACGGCAGAACTTATCATGGCTTCAGAGGTGATACATTAGCTTCAGCATTACTTGCAAATGATGTTCATTTAGTTGGAAGAAGTTTTAAATATCATAGACCAAGAGGAATTATGACTTCTGGTTCCGAAGAACCAAATGCCATAGTTCAAATAAATCCTGGTACCAACAGAACAGAACCTAATGTTAGAGCAACAGAAGTCGAGATTTACGAAGGTTTGGAGGCATCCAGTCAAAATTGTTGGCCAAGTGTAGAATTTGATATTGGTGGAATAAACAATTTTCTCTCCCCTTTTTTTCCAGCGGGTTTTTATTACAAAACATTTATGTGGCCTGCTAGTTTCTGGGAGAAATATGAATTTTTCATACGACACTCAGCCGGTTTAGGAAAATCACCAACATCAAGTGACCCTGACATTTATGACCACCGAAATATTCACTGTGATGTATTGGTTGTAGGTGCAGGTATATCTGGAATATTAGCAGCAAAAAATGCAGCTAAAAATAATTTTAAAACGTTGTTAGTTGATGAAAAAAATGAAATTGGTGGCTCAACTATTTATGAAAATAACGAATTTAACAAAATTGATAATAAAACTCCATCTGAATGGTTAAAAAAAGAAATAGAGGAAATTAAAAATATTAAAAAACTTGAAATAAAAAACAAGAACAAGTGTAGCTGCTTATCATCAATATAATTATCTTTTGGCTAGAGAAAATCTAACTGATCATTTAGAGGCAAAAGATAAAACAAATAAAATCAGACAAAGACTTCTAAAAATTAGAGCTAAGAAAGTTATTTTGGCCACAGGTGCTTTGGAAAGACCTTTGATATTTAATAATAATGATAGACCAGGAATAATGCTTTCATCTGCTGTTAAAAAATACAGTGAATTTTATGGAGTTGCTTGTGGTAGTAAAAATGTATTTTTTACTAATAATGATAGTGCTTACGAAAGTGCTTTGTCACTATATAACAAAGGTATCAATGTTGAGGCAATTATTGATATAAGAGAACAATCTGAAAGTAAAATTGTTAAAAAAGTAAAAGAAGCAGGCATTAAAATTTACTGGTCACACTCAATTGTTGATACAACTGGTTACAAAAGACTAAATAGTGTTTCAATAATGAAGCTATCTAATGATGGTACTTCAGTTACTGGAAGTAAAATTTCTATTTTATGTGATTGCTTAGGAGTTGCTGGTGGTTGGACGCCTGCAGTACATTTATATACACAATCAGGCAGTAAACTTAAGTTCGATGATGAAAAAAAGGTTTTCTTACCTAATCAAAATTCATCTGACCAAATAAGTGTAGGATCTTGTGGTGGAGATTTTAAAATTGATGAAATTATTAAAAATTTAAGTCAAAAGCTTAAAGATAACTTAAATATTAAAGAAACAGATTTAGACAATATTAAAGTTGAAATTGATGAGGAAAATTCAAAGAGAAATATTTGGTTACTACCAACTGACAAGCCCTTTGGGAAAACTAAACCATTTGTAGATTATCAAAACGATGCAACCGCTAAAGATATCAAGCTAGCATTAAGAGAAGGTTTTAGATCTATTGAGCATGTTAAAAGATACACGACTACGGGTATGGGAACTGATCAAGGTAAAATAGGAAATATGCATGCATTAGGAATAATTGCAGATACTACCGGCGTTAAAATGGGAGAATTAGGAACTACTACATTCAGACCTCCTTACACACCATTAACATTTGGAACTATTGTAGGTCGAAATGTAGGAAAGTTTTTTGATATTTTTAGAAGAACGCCAATGAATGATTGGCATGTTAAAAATAAAGCTGAATTTGAAAATGTCGGTCAATGGAAGAGAGCATGGTACTATCCTATTAAAGGAGAAACCATGCATCAAGCAGTTCAAAGAGAAAGTAAAGCTGCTAGAGAAAGTGCTGGTATACTGGATGCGTCTACTCTTGGTAAAATTGATATTCAAGGAAGTGATGCTTCTGAATTTTTAAATAGAGTTTATACAAATGCTTGGTCAAAATTAGCTATAGGAAAATGTAGATATGGCCTAATGCTAAATGAGGATGGTATGGTTTATGATGATGGGGTTACGACTAGATTGGGTGAAAATCATTATATCATGACCACGACAACTGGTGGCGCTGCTAATGTTTTAGGTAAACTTGAAGATTATCTTCAAACAGAATGGCCTGAGCTTGATGTTTACTTAACTTCTGTAACAGATCATTATGCTACAGTAAGTTTATGTGGACCTAATAGTAAAAAAATTCTTAAGAAAATAATTCCCGATTTAGATTTATCAAATGAAAGCTTTCCTCACATGTCATTCAAAGAAGCGAATATCGGACATATTCAATGCAGAATAATGAGAATTAGTTTTACTGGAGAACACAGCTACGAAATAAATGTTCAAGCAAGTTATGGGAAAGATTTATGGGAAAAGTGTATTGAGGCAGGCAAAGAGTTTAACATTACACCTTATGGGACTGAAACAATGCACTTATTAAGAGCAGAAAAAGGTTTCATCATTGTTGGTCAAGATACAGATGGAACAATGACTCCTATAGATCTTCAAATGGATTGGATAGTAAGCAAGAAGAAATACGATTTCATTGGTAAAAGATCTCTTTATAGATCTGATACAATGAGAGAAGATAGAAAACAATTAGTAGGGTTATTAACCGATGATCCAAATACAGTATTGGAAGAAGGAGCACAAATAGTTTCTGAGTTAAATCAAAGTCCAGTCGAAATGCTTGGACATGTAACTTCAAGTTATTTTAGTCCAAACTTAAATAAATCAATAGCACTTGCAGTTGTAAGAGGTGGAAAAGACATGATGGGAAAAAAACTTTTTGTGCCAATGGAAAATAAAAATATTAATGTAACTGTTGCGAATCCAGTATTTTATGATGAGAAAAATGAGAGGTTAAATGCTTAACTATAATCTAGTTATTAAAAATGAAATTAATCAAGAGAGTGTTTCTGTAAAAGAAATCTCTCCAGTAATGAAAATTAATTTAAGAGGTAAAAAAAGAGAGTTTTTAACAAACATAGGTAAAAATCTTAATATGATCTTACCTACAGAGGCAAATACTTCAACAACTAGTGATAAATTAACATCAATATGGCTTAGTCCAGATGAATGGATGATATTTTCAAATGAACTTGTAAACAAAGATACCAATAAATACGAACTATATGAAATGTTGTTTAATAGTATTTCAAAAAAGAATTTAGGTGCAGTTATCGATGTAACAGATCAATTTGTTCAATTAGAGATTAAAGGCAGAAATATCTTTGAAATTTTTGCAGCAGGATGTCCTTTTAACTTTAATGAATTTAAAGAAAAAAAAGGATCAACAACACAGACAGTTTTAAATCATATAGATGTAATTCTGCACCATAAAGAAGAAAATGTAGTGAACCTATTTGTCAGACGATCATTTGCTCAACATTTATGGGATTGGATTGAAGATAGTAGCTCGAGATTATAAAAATAAATAATTAACTATCTAATTTATTTATTTCTTTACATTGTTTATGAGCTTCTAAAACAGAAGGAACAAGCTTATCTAAATTCCATCTATTTATTGATATATCAAAATATTTACTAGCTTTAAAATCTATGCCATCAATGATTTCAATCTCAAATCTTTGTTCCTCTATATAAAAATTGTTTAATTTATAAATATATTCTTTAATTGGAAACGATCCTAAGGATAATAATACTCTATAACCCATTAAAAATGGCTGTATATGATCCACATAAGCAGTAACTTCTTCTTCATTAATTTTTATTGGTATATTTTTGTTTAATAGTTGTTTTATATCTCCAGGCTGTTCATATGTGTAAAAAGTGAAATTATGCCAAACTTTTTCACAGTTATCTTTGGATTGAATAAAAAAATTTAAACTGTCTCCATGAATTACTTCTCCATATACTCGGGCATATGTTAAACTTTCGTATTTATCAATTGTCCACATATCATCTTCTTCAGCTTGAGCATGATAGGCAAAAACAATAAAAAATAGAGATAAGTGTAGTAAAACAATAAGCAAAACTCTTTTCATGATTTAAGCTCCACTTTGTATCCATTATTCTCAAATATTTTTATGATCTTGTCCCAAACTAGACTGTTGTGTTCACCTGGTCTTATTTCAAATTTAAACGATTGTTTGTAAACGGGATTGCAGTTATCGTATGCGATATATGTACTGACATGACAGTACTTACAGACACGGCCTATTTCCATGTATTAAAACTCCTTAGATTAGTTGATTTTTTAAAGGTAAGTAATTTATAATTAGTTATGGTCTCAATCCTTTTCTGCTTACTTGAATTACGCAACAAGGGAGATAATAAAAAAAGCGGAATTGTATAGAAAAGGATTGAAATCCAATGCATGACATAATTTAGAACACTAATTCGTGGTTTGATTTAGACTTAATTTTGTTAGAAAAAAGAATAATTTTTATTTAATGATTTGTACAAAAGTGTTTACCAAATAATAAAATTTATAAAATGGATTTTGTTTAACAAAATTCAGATAAAAATTTCTTTTGCTTATTTTTGCTTCCAGTATTTTTAAATCATTTATTTGATTCAAAATATAATTATTTATATTTTGAGTATTATTATCAATGAGATTAAATAACTGTTGTAAATTTTTTTGATCCAATTTGAAAGCGGATCCAAGACCTGTATTACTCAAGTTTCTAAATTCATCAATAAAACCTATTTTATTACCAATGAATGTAAAACCATTGATTTTAAGTCCATTTTTACCTACAAAATCTTTCACATTTGATGAATTTTCAGCATTTTTAATTAACTCTTTTAGTATTTTATAATTTGTATAATTTTCAAAATTGACTTGCTCTAATTTTTTAAATCTTTCTTTGTAATTTTGCAGATTTCTTTCAGATAAATATTGTTTTGTGTTTTTTCTAAGAGCTTTTAATAAATTTATAAGTTCTTGATTATCAATATTTATGATTTTATTAATTGTAATATTATATTCCTGCTCTGTTTCGGTATAAAAATCTTCTAAAGTATCTAAATTATTTTTTAATTTCTCTCTCTTAGCCTTAAGTGCAGTGATATTATTATCAAATTCATTAAGTTTATCTTTAAATTTATCTAAATATTCTTGTTTATTTTCTGAAATCCATTTTGCATTAGCTTCCTTTTTGGCTTTATATTTAGCTTCTTTTGCTTTTCTTATAGCTTCATTTTTTAATTTTACACTGGTACTTTCTGCTGAGACTACTATGCAATTTGAATAAGGCCAATCACCAACTACATGTTTGGGATCAAACCAACATTTTGATTTTGCGTTATTGATAGCTTTTTGTTTTGTATTTATTTCAACACTATTATCAGATGTATATTTTGTATTTTTCTTTTTGTGCTTTACAATTGCCACCCATTCAGCTACCTCATTATTTTGATTAGCATTACTTTTTTGCTCATTATTTTTTTTAATTAAATAATTGCTTCCAGTTACATAGCAATTAGCATTTGTTTTGTGTGCTAATTTTCCTTTTTGTATATCTTTGGCAAAATCTTTTTTTAGTTTTTTTGGTGCGTTAGGCTCTAATAAAACAATAACTTTAATAGTTTTATCTTTAACATCAAAAGTTTGTGTAATATCTACATATTTATTTAGTTCGTCTAAATTTTTTTGATCTTTTGCATTTGGTGAAAAAGCCTCATTTGAAATTATTTTTAAATTTTCGATATTATTAATTCTAAAATAAATTAATTTATTTTTACCTCCTTCATCAACTTTTATATACTGGTTTTCAAGATCAATCTTAAAAACTGAGTTAGAAACATAATTTGGTTCTAAACCTGTGCAATTTGAAAAAGTTATAATTTTAGAACTTTCTTTCAAATTAAATTTTTGTTTTTTTTGTTTTTTTTTATCCTTTCTATTTTTATTTATATCTTTAAGTTTTTCAGCACCAGCTTCTAATATTTGCACACCTAAACCAATACCTTCAATGACTAACCAAGGATTTGCTTTAACAGAATATGTATTTAAAAATAAAAAAACGATTATTGCTAAAAAAATTTTCACTTTTCATTATTTATTTTAAGTGGATAGTCCCCAAATCTATTTTTTCCTAATGTTCCCCTATCTATTAAAATTACCAATACAATAATCCATCCTACAAATGGAATTAAATTAATAAGAATAAACCAACCTGATTTATCTCTATCGTGGAATCTTCTAATTTGAGAAGTAATAGCTGGTACAAATAGCAATATTACTATTAGAAGAGATATTAAATAAAATGGCGGGGGGTCCATCATACCTTTAGATACAGGATCAGACCAAACTCCAGTATAGAGTGCAAGTGGTGTAAACAATAATTGAAAGTACCAATATTCAGATCTGCTGGCTCTTCCTTTTATTGTGAAATATTTTTTCAAACAAGTCTGAATTGCTTGAAAGAAATTTAAACTAACTACATTCTCATCATTGTAAGTTTTATCAATATTTTCCTCTTCTGTTTCATTCTCTTCATCAGGCTGTTTTTCTTCTGTTTCATTCTCTTCATCAGGCTGTTCTTCTTCTTTTTTATTATCAATTACCTCTTCAGTTTTTATTTCATCAACCTCATTAATTTCATCAGAAATCTGATCATCATTAAAATTAATCTCATCTTCAATTATCTCTTTAGCCTTTACAGTCTCATCCTTATCAATACGTTGTTCTTGTTTTTCTTCTCCAGTTATGAATGATTTTATATCTCCTTGTGGGGCTACAGTTTCTTCTGGATTCTCTTTAATTTCTTCCGACGTAAAAACTAAACCATCAATTTCTGATGCAGTTGTCCATTTACCTCTTAGACCTGCTTTTACCTTGGTTTTCTCATTTATAGTATCGCTGTCTATTAAAGCTTGTAAGCTTGATAATGAATTTACGGTAATTTCAGAGTTATTATCATCTATAAATTTATAAATCATACTAATTTGGGAAAACTATTTTACCAACTCTTTCAACAACAAAACCAGCCCCTCCTCTTCTAAGTACACAAGGTTCTGTCATATAATTTGATCCTGTTGAAACAGAATATACACCTTTAAAATCTCTGCTAGCTTTTTCAAAGTCAAGATTCATATAAGTGGCCATGTTTGATTTAACTGTTGAGCCAGGAAATGCAAAATACTTATCACTAAATGTTACGCACCATATTTCTGCTTTTTCAAATGCTCTAGATGAATTAACAAGAATCGTTTTTGTTCCTTCTTGCCTTTCTTTTCTACTTAAAGCTAAACCGTGCCATTTTTGTTTAAAACCAGCTACTTTTGTAAAGTCATCTAATGACTCTTTATAATCTGATACTAATTCATCATATTTTTCAGCAATTATTTCTTCAGGTGTTTTTGGTTTTTCTTCAATGACTTCTTGGGTTTCTAAAGATGTCTGTTGCGATCTTTGTGTGTTTCTAGCTGCAGATTTAATTTGTTCAGAGGTGCTTTTTAATTTGCCCTCAAATTCATTTTTTAAACTTCCAACTTTTTCTTCAGCTTCTCGTTTAAGCTGATCCATTTCTTTTCGTTGAAAATATAAATAAACACCTACACCAATAATTATTAGTACAATTACAACACCTATAATAATTAAATTCCAAGGGGTTTGATCAGATAATTCTGCGTCTTTATTTATTAAATCATTCCTAGCAGTTACTACATAATTATTAATATCATCTTCGTGTTTGATAATATCTAAACGAAGTTTTTTAATTTCTTCTTCATGTATTTTGTAATCAGAACCAATTTCTTTATTTTTAATATTCTCAAATTCTTTTATGATTCCCATTTTTTTTGATTTGAATGTAAATTCATAACCAAAAAGGTTTAAAGACACTCCATCTTTACCAACAAAATCTTCAATTGATTTGCTTTTTTCAGCTCTCTTTATTAAACTTTTTAAATTTTTATAGTTTTCATAGTTATCAAATTTATATTTTTTTATTTGTTCTAATTTGTCTTTATATTCTTTTAAATCACTTTTTGACAAAAAATTTGTCATTGCATTTCTTAATTCACTTCTAAGATTTTTAATTTCTTCGTTACCTCTTTTATCAAGATCTTCTATTGCAATTTGAGACTCTTTTTCTTGAATATTTAAAAATTCTTCAAATTCTTTAAATTGTTCAGCTAGTTTATCTCTTGCTGTATTAAGAGCGGTAATTTGATCATCAAAATCTTTTTTCTTTTCTTTGTACTTAGTCAATTCTTTTTGTTTATTTTCAGATATCCACTTTTCGTTTGTGTCTTTTCTCGCTTTTTTCTTCTTGGCTTTTGCAGCTTTTTCTTTAGCAATACGATCTGCTTCGGCTTGCTGTTTTGCTTTTAATTCAGCTTTTTCTTTTATTTCCAAATCTTGATCTATTAAAAAATCTGGTAAATACCAAACTGCATTTGGATTACTAATAATTATTCCATCTTTTAATATATCTCTACCTTCAACAGGTCCTCTGCCTTCAGGGCCTTCCATAAGTTTTTTATTATAATCACCAGTCACACCATCAGACTTTAAATAACCATTTTCTGCAGCAATTTGACTATAAAAATCTTCTAAATAAGATCCTTTAAATTTATAAGGTCTTTCTTCTGTTTTGAGTTGTAAACAGTACATTTTTAAAACTGTTAATAGTTTTATATCTCTCCAATCTTGAGAAATATTAAAATTTAAACCGTTTGCTGGTGTTGGTATTAAAATTCCACCTGTGTTACGAGGCTCTGGTGTATGATAGCCCTTAACTGTTATTTTATAAACTTCTTTATCATCGAATACCGGGTTTCCTTCTTCATCAATTGTTTGTTTTCCTGTAATTTCATTAATTACTTTTTCTCCTCCACCTACTTCAATAATTTTAATTGCATTAGCGTCTAGTGCACAAAAATCTTGTTTTGCTAGATTTTCTGAATTTTTTTTAGTTTCTTTACTACCATCCCAATCAGTATTTTTATTATCAGATAGACTATTTTTTTTGTGAAAAGCTAACGAGCTAGATGTAATCAATAAAAAAGATAAAAATAATGTAATAAAAAAACGTACAAATATATTTGTCATTCTACTTGAGCTTTAATTTACCGCTAGTAATCTCATTAATTACTTGTTTCAAACCTTGAATAAATACTGGCTCAATAATTGAAGAGGTTTTCTGGATTTCAGCTAAGCTATCATCACCTTCAACTGATTGCATATTTTTTACTAGATCTTGAGCTCTTGATTGTCCATTTTTTAACTCAGCATTAATTTTACCCTCAAGGTCTCCTTCAAATTTCTTAGTTAGTTTTACTGGTATTTTTGAGTATGCCTGCAAATATTTTAAAAAAGTTTTAAGTTGTGAAATATCTTTAACTCTCCATTGCTTATCTTCATCTAACCCTGACACAATTCCAATTTTACTTTTTCCAACTATAACGTCTTCACCCAACACTGTTTCATGTGATCTATCGGTTAAATCTAAATCTGTAGCACCTTGTTTATCAACTAATAATCCATACGATACTTCATGTTTTGGAGTGTCAGTAAATACAATTCCAATTGATGTAAATATTCCACCTGTTACTTTTTCTATCATTTTTGATAAGCCTTCTTGGTCATCAGCATCTTCAAAAACAATTTTGTATAAAGTACTTGCTTTTCCACCTAAGCATATTCTTAAAGATTTTGATTTATCTTTGCCGGTTTGGAATTCTCCATTTTCTATTAAATGGTTTAATACTTGTGATACATAATAAAGTATTCCTGATAACGCTAATTCAGTTAAATCTTTAAGTTCCTTTCCCTTTTCTTTTCCACTAATAATGTCAAAACGATTTTTAAAAGCTTCGCCAAATTGAGGACTATTAACTAATAGCTCTATACCATTAGCTAATTTTGTTTTGTTAGTTCTTATGCTTTGCAATGTTTGATAACTTTCTAGAAGTAAGTCATCATTTCCACTAATTTCTTTAATTAGAGTTAAATTATTACACAGGTGATTTATTAAAACATCTTTACCTGCAAGTCTAAATGAGTTTCTCCAGAGTAATTTAGTATCTTGCCATATTGAAAGATCTGACGTTCCACCACCAATATCAATTGTAACTACATTTTCGGTAAAAGGGATTTCTTGTCCTTTAGCAAAATAAAGGGCACTTGATATACTCTCCGTTTCAAATCCAGTTCTTTCATTAGTTTTATATTTCTCATCTGCAAGACCAACATTAACTGCTCTTCTAGTTATTCTTTTAAATGATCTTAAATGATCAGCATTATAAGCCTCTGGATATGAAAAATTAAAAGTTAAATTTTCCCTTTTTACTCCATTTGCTGCTGCTTCTACAGCTGCTTGAAGAACTGCCTGTGAGATAAAATATTGAACCTTAGTTCTACTTTGTTCGGCTTCATCCCACTTTAAATTAAATTTTAAAGGTCTTTTATCATCAGGCAAATCTTGAATAGCGTATAAAACTTGATCAACGTAATAAATAAAATTACTTCTGAATGGTAAATTTTCAACTGTTGACTCCTTAAAGTTTCTCTCCCTTAGAATGGTCATAAATGGCACTGTAACTTCCCTGCTAGGCACAAATTCCTTGTGTGCCTGCATCACTTCTTCTATTTCTTCTTCATCTGTGCCAGGATCATAAGGAGTATTTATCCTGTTTTTAAAGATTAATTCTTTAGGATTTTCCTTATTTTCCTTGAAATAGACACATGAATTAGTGGTTCCAAAGTCTATACCAACAGACCATTGATTACTAGTTTCAGCAACAACTTGTGGATCAGGGAACAATATTAAACCTACATCAACTCTCTTGCTGTGTTCTGTATAAGATTTACCTCCTGATTGTGTTGCAACATTACACAAAACAGCTTCGGGAGATGACTTTAGTGAACGTAATTCAGTCACAGCAGTGGTTTGTTGAATAGGTATTTCCTCACCAACTACTTGATGCGAATTAATCATGTTGTCAATAAATTTTATTTTATCATTACCGTCTAAACTCTCTAATTTGTTTCTTATATCTTGGACCGCAAAAACATTTTTAGGTAAAATATTTACTTGTGCGTTTCCATCATAAAATAAAAAATATTGATCCCAATTATCAATTTTAATATCTGGCCATATACTAAATCCAAGTGGTACACCTCTATTTTTAACTACATCTTTAGCTTTATATATTTTTTCTAATGTGTAGGTCATGGTATTACCTGTTTCACTGACTAGCTCTAAATAAATAATAGCTTTATAATTATCTCCATCAGGAGAAACTATACAATTTGTAGACAGCGCTTTTGGATCCATAAACATTAAAAGTGAACTGTTAACTGGATATGCAAATTGGTTACCATCGCTTGAATGTTCTTTTAATTTTCTATTATCTCCAGCAAATACAACTAATTTTTCTGTAAAGATTGTTTCAGGAGTTAAATATAAATAACCCTCGTTCTGACATTCTTGTTTTAATGTCTTTTCAAGATTTTCATCTTGTCTTAGTGAATTTAATGAATAATTGTTCCATACCCTTATATCAGATAATGTTTTTCCTGTTGATTGAGCAACTCTAAAATCAGCAAATATACCACCATTAATTTGACCTTCAAACTCGGGTCTAACTGCTAGACCGCAATCAAATTTGGCAGTTTGATCTGTAGCACCAATAAATATTTGAGCTAATTTGTCATAAACAGGTTGAGCGGGAAGATTTAAATTAACCTTAGTTTGTGTCCAACTAGAAAATTCTGCATTTCCAATTTTTGCATCACAAGAATTTTTAAAATCTTGAAGTCTTCCTATGACAGCATTAAAGACCTCCATATTGGATGGACTTAAAGTCTGAATTCCATTAATTAAATTATCTAGATAATGAGAGAGCACCGCATATTGTTCGTTTCTCATATCTCTTGCGTTACATGGATCCTTTAAAAATCCATCTTCGTACCAAGGTAATTTTCTAATACCCTCAATATCAGTATAGTTTCTTGCAGCAGCTACAATTGTATAAGGATTAACAACTGCAACAGAACCTTTGTTAAAATTTAAAACTCCAATAGCATTCCAGTCTTGGTTTTGCGCCATTGTATCTACTGGTATCACATCAAATAAAATTTTTCCTATATGTGAATAATTGGAGTTTGATGGAGCACCTCCTGTAAAAGGATTATTTTTTATATCTTGAATATTAACTATGTTTGAACTTAACTCGTATATATGCTTGTAATAAGGAGCAAGGGCTAAAAGAGCCAAAGTTCCTCTCCATTCATCTACAATTAATCTATCGCTGTCTACCAAGCCATTTCTAACAATTAAAACCCTTGCCCAAACATCAGGTACAGAGTTTATATCTGCTGAATTAACAACATCCTCTCCTGCCATTTTAAGACCTTTAGCTAATTTTGATAAAAATGTAGCATCTTCAGCTTTCCACTCTCCAGATCCAGCTATATTAGGAACTTGGTTTTGATCATTTAGTGGTGGTAATACTTTTTTAACCATATTTATTGCTCACACGACCTAAAGAGAATATCCATAAAAACACCTAAACCCTTTTGACCTTTATATATTTTTTTGTAACTAATATTGTTCATGACATTGAGAAGTTTTAAATTTTTGCTGTCATTAATTAATTTATTAAATTGATTTTTTTCTGAAGCATTTAATTTTTCTTTAATTTTTACTCTCTTTGACACATTTTTAGGACTAAATTCGGAGAAGAAATCAGATAGAATTAATTCCATTTTTTGGTCTGTATTAGCCACAGTTGAATACTGCATATCAGTAAACCAAGTAAGTACATCTTGGCAATAATCTTGCATAAGTGAAATTATTTCTTGGTATCGTTCATGACCAACTTCACAGGATTTAGTGTCAGGGTTGTAAGTATTTTTGTAAATCAATCTTTTAAACCAATGTTCATTTTGATATTTTTTAATTTTACTCCAACTACCTGTTAATGAAGGTCCATACATCCAATTATAAGAAAAAGAAAATCTTATTAGTTGTGAAATATAATCCTTTGAATTTAAACTATTCGATACATTTGGTATATCGCTCCATAAAATATCGTCTCCATCATTTTTGCTTATATGAAATATTTCCTGGTTCTCACTAATTGTATTTTCAGAACTAAAGAATCTTAAAGCTCCTAATGCAGCATAAAGCTCTGGAAAAAGTGGAGGATTATTTTGGAGATTTCCTCCCATTTTAAAATTAGGTAATTTTGATAAAGGATCCCATCCAGTTACATAAACTTGGTCAAAAATTTTATTGTATTCAAATAATTTTGAATAATATTCCAATGCACCTTTTGTTTGATCTAAAAATTCTTCTGGTTTTGCGAATAGTTCACCATCCATATTTTCTTCTGGAACTTCGTAATTAAAATAAGGCAACATTAATGCTCCACCTAAATGAAAATTAGAATTCACATTTCTTTCCTGTTGGATTTGCTTTATTCTTCTAGCAATATTTGGGAAACCTGAAGCGCCTGTACCCCCAAAAATTGAACTAATAATAAATACTCTTACTTGTTCACCAGTTCTTGCAGCATCGATAGCTTTATAAATTTGTGACCAAAAAGGATCCTCTTCGTTTGATGTGGTAGCAAGCATTGCTGCTGCACCTATATTAGGTCTTGCTCTAAAACCTTCTGATAAATTCTGCATTTTCTCTTCAGGATCGTATAAACAGTCGATTAGACCTTTGACTTCTGGTTTAAGTACATTGTAGTTTATTACCTGTTCTAAGGTAGGATCAGCACCTTTTAGAGGTAACCATACAGAGTCATTATTAGCTGAAATATTAGTTTTAAATAAATTACTTTCACTTGAAAGATCATGTATGTTCTCATCTCTTAGTGTGCTTCTTAAATTCATATACTTGCTTAAGAGAATTTTAGTCCTACTTACATTTCCATTTGCCTCATCTTGATCAACCATACCCGCCCATAAATTATCTGGTCCAAGTCCTGCTGAACAGCAATGTAATAAATGTTCTAAACATTTTGCACCAGTTCCACCAATTCCAATTATGTAATTCTTCATAAAAGATCACTCGCTGGTAATTTATTTCCAAATAAAATTGATGATCTGGCAAACCTGGCTGTACCTAATAGAATTCCCAGATAATAAACTAAAAAATAATAAATAAATGAAATAGCACTTATTGTAGTAACACCTGATCCTGATAAATAGTCGGCTGCATTAAATGCTGCTGATTTAGTGAACCAAAAAACAATACCAACTATTGCTGCCATAAAAATTCCAGTAAAAATTAACCAGTATATAAAATAGAATTTTGCTTTACCTGGTGAATCTATGTTTAAAAAATGTGAAGCTACAGACCAAATTAATGCAGCAACTACTGAAATAGATAATAGTACTGTAGTCATTTGGGTTAATAAGTTATACAAACTAACCGCTAAATCTTCCCATGGCATACCACTTGCTGTAATCTCCTCACTCTGAACTAAATTATCAAAATACCACTGCAAAAGATTACTGTCTCCATCTGGACCCAAAGCATTAAGTGCAGTAAAAGAAAAGCTCACCCACCCTAATAGAGACAAGCCTATAACTGAAAGCAGGACAGATCTAAATATATTTTTCATGCTCATTTTATTAACTCAAAATTTACTGCAAAACTTGCAATTAATGTTTTTTTAAATGTATCACTAGAAACTGCATTTAGTACAGATACAAATTTTTCAAGATTAAGTGTTTTGTATGATACTGGATTCGTTTGAGTAAATTCTTCAATAGCACTACTGTTTACTGACCACTCTGAAAATTCTTTTTCAGATTTTCCTGGTTTTTCTGCATAAATATCAACCTTATAAAAATACCTCAAACCTCTAAACAGTTTTTCTAAAGGTTTTATAGCAAATAAATCAATAGTTATATCGTTTTTATTTTGTTTAATTGAGCTTATTTCACCAAACTTTGCTTCATTCCAATTTTTTATATCTCTGCATTTTACTTTATTTGTAGTCCACATTTTTTCATTTATAGAAAATTTAGCAACTCCAGTGGAGCCTGGTACATTAATTAAATCATCACTAATTTTAAACTTTAAATTAGTTTTTTTATTTGCACTAAATTTATAAATAGGTAAATAATCGTCAAAATAATTGAAACTATAATTTTCTTCTCTAGAAAGTTTTGCAGGCATATAGTTTTCTTCGATTAATTTATTTACATTTAAATTTTGTAGTATTGGATTACTAGTAATTAAAGCATATTTGAATTTATCTTTGCTATTTGAAAAATGTTTCTCTTCTATTTCATTTTTAATCCGATTTATGTTATTTTGATTTCCAATAACAAGCACATAGAATGGTCTCGACTCAGCATCAACATAATCTGTATATTCGCCGCTTCTTAGCGGAATATTGTCAATTTTTCCATTAAATGAGTTCATTACGCCTATAATTCCAATAGATTTACCTTGTTTTAAAATTGAAATTAAAGGACCTGTTATTGCCTCTCTATCACTAGCCAATAACTGGCTATCTTGTAGAGCAAGATGTGTAATGACTATATGAGTAGCCTCTGGCACATCTTCTGCGATTGCGAAAATTTCTTTAATTGATGAAAATTGGTTATTACAAGATACAGCAGATCCACTACATTCATAAAATTTAGGTGTCTTAACTTTTGCAACATCTCTATCGGACATTGTATTAATTTCGGATCCAAATCTTTGATAAATAGTATCAGTACCTATATTCTCAGCTACTTGTTGTATATCATCAACTATATTTACGTATAGATTGTTTTGGCCAGGTTGATCAATTGTAAAACCTTGCATTGTTGTGCTTTGATCAAAAAAAACAAAAACTTCACCTTTTTCCTCATCTTTGGAGATAGCTTGACTTAAAACTGATTTATTTAACTCAAATTCTGGTACGCAGTTTTCCTCACTATGAACAGTAAAAGTGGCAAATGTTAAAACTAATATTAACAGTATTTGACTTAATATTTTTTTCATTATTCAGCTTTAATTAAAAATGTCATTGTTTTTTTTGTATCACCTTGTTTATTTCCAACAATTCTAACTTCGGTACCGGCATCTTTTACTCTGATATTAAAGGAAAAAGTATCATCATTATTTATCTGTCTTTCTTTTTCGTTAACAATTATTTGGTCAATTTTATTTGTATCAACAAAACCTTTAATTGTTATAAACCCACTTGCCGATACAATAATAAGTTTTTCTTTTTTTGCCCATGTAGGATTTGTTATACTAATTAAATCAGCTTTTACCTCTTTTGGAGCTTGTTGAACAACCTCGTTTTTTTTTGATATAAATTCTTTTTGTATGTATCCAGGACTACATTTGTCTTCATTTTTAAGTAATACAAATGACCATTTTTTTTGAGAGGCAGAATCTGAAATATATAACAAATTAGTCCCACTCTTTATATCTGCAACTTTTCTAGATTTTGAATTTGGTTCAGTAAACAAAATTGCTTTTTTTGAACTTTTATGATTGAAATTAACATCTGCACAGATTGCTGCGTTAGCTAATTCTGTTTCTAATTTACTTTTTGCTGCTTCAATAGCTTTGAGTAACTTCTCTAATTCTGACTGACCCTGCTTTAATTTTTGAATTTCAGCAATTGCACAATCAACTTGTCGTTTACTTAATCTGTGAAATTGCTTATTAACGGTAATATCCCATTTTAATTGTCCAGGTGTTCTTTCGCTTTCTGGAATACACTTAACTGGATCCATATGAGTTTCTGGATCATGAGTAGCAGATTTATGTGCTTTAACAGAAGTTGAACTTACTGCAATAATTATTAATAAAAATTTAATAACCCATATTAAGTTGTTACTTTTATTCATAGTTTACTCCTTTAATAAATCTATTACATGATCTGCAGATACTGCAATATTAAATTTTCCCCCCGGATCACCGCTTGAATTAATGCCAATCAAATTACCATCTTTATTAAATAATGGTCCGCCTGAGTTCCCAAAATTTATAGCAGCACTATGAACTATTAGTTTTGTTTTTGGCGATAAATCTTCTGACCAAGACCAACTAGTTTCACCAACGGTCCCAAGATAATTGATTGTTCCTTCAGCTGTATGACCTTCAAATGAGGTAACTCCTTCATCATCACCAGTTGGCGATCCAAATGTTCTTACAAAAATACCTTGTTTAAGTTTATCAAATTCAATTATTCTTTTTACTGGTTTATTTGGAAAAGCAAATTCAGCCTCTGAATTCTTAACTTTTTTAACAATGCAAATATCATTCTCTTGAGCTTCTTTATATAATGTTACTTTTGCATAATTCTTTTTATTTATTTCTTTGGCCAATATTGCTGTTTTATAATTTTTAGACAATTTAACCGCATTATTTGTAACGTGGCAATTAGTTACTATTAAATCTTTTTTAACGATTACACCTGAACCAGCGCCACCATTTAGTAAATTTCCTTCATTATCTTTATAAACTATTTGAACAACAACAGTTTTAGCTCTAAGTGAGTCGATATGATCTCCTCCTTTTTCAGCTATAACCCTATCATTTTCTTTCCAAAGAGTTCCATCTTCAGCTTTTGCTCTTAAATCTATTAAACAATTGTTGTAACTAACAAGTCCAAATGATTTAGCTCTCATACATTCTGTTTGTATTTTATTAATTTGACCTTTATCTAAATCAGATAGATTTTCGTACTCATTTCCATCATTAATAAAATTTCGTCTTACTTCAAGTCCGCATGACTTTATATCAGATGCACCTTCACATTCATACTTGATAGCTTCTCTATGACCTTTTGTAACTTTTTCTGTGGTTTTATTGGAATCTCCACAAGATGTTAAACCAAATATGGATACTATTAAAAACAAAGAACTTAAAAATAATCTAATCATAATTTTTGTTGTCCCTTGATTTAAAAGTCAGCACAACCAGACTTTAATTTGTTTAAAGTTAAATTTTTAAAAAATAAATTTAAACAATAATTGGTTGTCTTGGAAAGTAAAAAAAAAGATAAAAAACATTTGATTTTGCTAGATAATTTGAATCTTAATCCAGAAAATTTTTTAAAATATTAGCCTCATCTTTAGATAGACCGACCTCATCAGCATATGTTTTACCTGGCCAAATTTTTTTCTTATAAAATTTGTCAGCTTTTAAACAGTTTTTTTCACTTGAATAACAATGTCTTGTTGTTTCAAATTTCAATTTGAATTTATCTATAATTTTAATAGTTCCATTTCTTTCATCACGCTTACCATCATTTAACCAAGCTGCTTTTGTGCTGTAAGTTTTTTCGTCAATTTTTTTTAATAATTTAGTACTTATTTCTCCCTCAAATTCTCGAATTGGATGACTTATCACCACTTCCTCAAATAAATAGTCTTCTGATTTAACAATGAGATAAATTCTATTTTCCTCTTCATTATCTTTACGGGTAATCCACAATCCTTCTATTTTGTTCATTTCTCTGCCGGCAAAAATTTTCCTTAATTGATCTTCTAAATCCTCTTTATCTTCAGCTTTAGAAAAATTAGCAAGGGGTAGTAGGTAAAAACACAGTATAACTGTAATAATAATTTTTTTCATTTAAATAAAAATATAGATTAATATATTTAGTTTTAATTTATATTTAATTACTCGTGAAAAAAATAGTAATTTTAACTCTTATTTTATTACTTTATGGGTGTGTTATACCAGAGGAAAAGGCTCAACTCCAATTAGAAAAACAAAAAACTTTAATTTTGGAAGATCAAAATAAATGTTTAGGATATGGATTTACACAAGGAACAGATCAATTCTCTAATTGTATGATGCAACTAGATATTTCAAGGAATGAAGAAAAAGCTCTTAAAAAAGCGTTGAGGTGTGAAAGAGAAAAACAAAGGCAGGCAAACAAAAAAGGTCCAAGTCTAAGTGGATGGGGAGCTTTACTTGAGGGAGCTATAGATGGGGCAGCTCTTTCAGATTGTTAGTAATTTATTATTTTTGAGATTTTCTGTAATCCCATGGCATATCAAACTTTCCTTGCCATATTCCCTTTTTTTCTTGTTTGGCAAGTATTTCTTCAGGGACATATTTTTTTGAATATTTTCTAAAAGCAACTGCATGACCATTGGAAACTAACCATGCATTTAAATTAATTTTTCTTTTATAGCATTCACCTATAAGTCTTTTGAAGTAGTCGATATCAGAAATTTTACAGGTAATTTTTTGGTTATTTATTTTCTTGATTAATGCTTCTGTCGACTTTTGACCGCAAGAATAATCTTCAAAAAATGTAATCATAAAAATTGTAAAATAGGGTCTTTTACATTTTTGTTTCTTTTCAGGTGCGTCTATACCATCGAGCCTTATTTTAAATGTATCTATTTTTATAGTATCTCCATCTGTAACTTTGGCATAACCTGTAACAGAAGTAATTTCTGATGATTTTACATCCTGGTAAGTTAGAAAGAAAAATATTAAACATATTATAAATAATAATATTGCTTTCCTTTTTGTAAAAAACATTTTTAAATAATTCTAAATACTAGCTAGTTTATGTTTAATATAATATTTGACATAAAATAGTAACATCAATGATATCAACCATTGAAAAATAGCCCAAATATAAAAAAAAGTTTTAAAATCTGCATTTAAATACTTTGCAATGTAAAAGGATAAAACTGGTACTATAACATTTCTGGCAATATTATTAACCATGGCTTTTTCAGATTTTTTTAAAGCCATAAAAAATCCATTTGATAAGAAAAATATTGGATAAGCAGGTAAAATAAATGCAGAAATCTTAAGGTACATTGAGCCATGCATAATTACATCTGGATTTGAAGAAAAGAATTTAGGAACAATGTCAGCACTTAAAAAAATAACTACACCAGCGATTAACATTATAAATAGACCGTATTTTATTGAGGTAAAATAGGATTGCTCCACTCTATCGTGATATTTTGCACCAATATTTTGTGCTATTATAGAAATTATTGCTGTATTAATTCCTAATATTGGTAACAAAACTACTTGCTCAATTCTTGTGGCAGATCCATACCCTGCTACAGCATATTCACCAAATAACCCAACATATGTAAAAACAATTGTTGCAGCAATAGAATAACCTAATATGGCAATTGTAATTGGCATTGATTGAAAAAAAATATTTTTTAAGAAAAAAAATTTAGCTTTGAAATGGTCTAAAGTTATTTGTTTAATTCTTTGATTATTTAATATTTTTATCAAAATAACCAACAAAGATACAAATTGAGCAATTAAAGTTGCTATCCCAATACCAGTTATTCCTAATGGTGGTATAAATAAAAAACCAAATATAAAAATTGGATTTAAAATAATGTTTAAGAAAAAAGAAAATATTAGAACATTTCTGTAAGTTTTAGTATCTCCTTCTGCGTGTAAGAATGAATTTAATGCCACTACTAAAATAAATAATATCGTACCTAAAAAAATTACATTTATATATTCGAGTCCAAGAATTGTTACTTCTTGAGAGGAATTCATTAATAAGAATATCTTTTCACCAAAAGCAAATCCTAAAATAGATACAACTATCGAGATTATAATCGAATAAATGATTACATTTCCAAAATAACTTAAAACATTTTTTTCGTTTTTTTCTCCGATACTGCTGCCAATCAATGATGTTCCCGCTACGGTAACTCCAATTGATGTCGCAATAATCAAAAAATATATTGGAAAAGACTTGCTCAAAGCAGATAAGGCTTCTGGCGATATTTTTCCTGCATAAAAAGTATCTACGATTGTATAAAGTGTTTGGAATAAGGTTCCTACACTTGCTGGTACAGCAAGTTTTCTTACTAACAACGAAACTTCATCTTTTAATAAATTCATTAATTTAAGATTTGTTAATACTCTTTTTGGAAGATATGTCTTTTTCCTGCTTCTTTAGCAAGATTAATTTGTTTTTGCCTCATCCTAAATCTTGATTTTTGATGATCTGTTAGATTATCGTGACAATTTGGACATGAAACGCCCTCTTCATATTTTTTTGATTTTTTATCTTTTGGAGAAATAGGCTTCCTACAACCACTGCACATTGAATAAGAACCAACTTTTAGACCATGTTTTAAACTAATTCTATTATCAAAAACAAAACATTCACCCTTCCATAAACTTTTTTTCTTATTAGTTTTTTTCAGATAATTTAAAATTCCACCATTTAACTGATAAATGTTATTAAAACCTTTTTTTTCCAAATATACGGATGCCTTTTCACAACGAATTCCGCCAGTACAAAACATAGCTATAGGTTGATTTTTTTTTAATTTTTTTAGATATTTTGGAAAATCTCTAAAGTTATCAACATCAGGATTGATTGCTCCCTTAAATGTTCCAACATCGTATTCAAATGGTTTTCTCGCATCTATAAGAACAGTATCCTTTTCTTTAATAAGCTTATTCCATTTGTTTGGATCTACATGGCTATCTTTTTTCTTTATTCTTTTATTTAAAGTTAAATTCATAGGAACAACTTCATTTTTAATTTTAACTTTAGGTTTATGAAATGGTTGAAATGAGCTTTTAGAAACATTACTGCTGTTAAATTCTTTAAATTTAAGAGTTCTTTTTAAATTATTAATAGTGAATTTAATGTCTGCAGCTTTACCAGAAATAGTTCCATTTACCCCTTCTTTAGAGATAATTATAGTGCCTCTAATGTTTTTCTTTTTTAAAGTTTCTAATAAAACTTTTTGTTTTTTCTTAAGATAAGAAATTTTAACAAATTTATAAAAACCAACTACTTCGAGCATTATAATTTTCTACAAACAGTCATTCCATCGCCAAGAGGAATTATTAATTTTTCAACCCTTGTATCCTTTGAGATATGTGTATTAAACTCTTTAATATTTTTAGTAAATTTATCATTATTGTTTTCATTAACAACTTCTCCATACCATAAAACATTATCAATGATTATTAGACCATTTTTGTTTAATAATTGTAAAGAACGTTCATAGTATTCAATATAATTCATTTTATCAGCATCAATAAAAACTAAATCAAACTTTTCATTTTTAATTTCATCTAAACTTTCTAAAGCAGGTTTAATTAATGTTTTTATTTTATGGTGTTGATTAGCTTTTTTAAAAAAATCTATTGCAATTTTATTAGTTTCTTCATTTTTATCTAAAGCAATTATTTTACCGTCATCTGATAATGCCAAAGCCATAGATAACGTACTTAATCCTGTAAATGTACCTATCTCTAAAATTTTTTTGATATTTGAAATTTTTATAATTAAATGTAGAAATTGACTTTGTGAAATTGATATTTGCATTCTTTTGATATCACCAAGAGAAGTGTTGTAATCAATTATTTCTTTTTGGACTGGATGTAAATCAAATCCATGACTTAAAATATACTCTTGGAGTTCTTTAGTTATATTTAGGTCTGAACCCATAAATTCTAAAGTTTTTTCTTTAAAATCTCATTAACTAATTGAGGATTTGCTTTTCCACCAGAAACTTTCATTACTTGACCTACAAAGAAACCAAATAATTTAACTTTACCTGATTTATATTCGGTAGCTTTGTCTCTGTTATCATCAATAACCTTATCTATCAGTGCCTCAAGTGCTTTTGGATCACTCTCTTGTTTTAAACCTTTTTCTTCAACAATTTTTTGAGGATCTTTGTCACCTTCCATCATTTGTTCGAAAACTGTTTTTGCAATTTTTCCAGAAATTGTTCCATCTTTAATTAAATTAATTAATTTTGATAAGTTGCCTGCGCTTATAGGGCTTTCAGTTATTTCTAAATTTTTTTCATTTAAGGCTGCAAATAATTCTCCAATTATCCAATTTGTTGCAAGTTTTACATCCGATTTCTTAATTACATTTTCAAAGTAATTTGACGTTTCAATATCAGAAACTAAAATATTTGCTTCGTAAGGTGATAGTTTGAATTTTTCTATAAACCTTTTTTTCTTTTCATCTGGTAGCTCTGGAATTTCTGATTTTAAGTTTTCAATAAAATCATCTGAAACTTCTAATGGCAATAAGTCTGGATCTGGAAAATATCTATAATCATGAGCATCCTCTTTTGATCTCATTGATCTAGTTTCGTTCTTTTTAGTATCAAAAAGTCTTGTTTCTTGATCAATCGTTTGACCATCCTCGATTAAATCAACTTGCCTGTTAGCCTCGTATTCAATTGCCATCTGCATGAACTTTATTGAGTTAACATTTTTAATCTCACATCTAGTTCCAAACTCTTTTGAACCTTTTTTTCTAACAGATACATTTACATCTGCTCTCAAAGATCCTTCCTGCATGTTTCCATCGCAAGTTCCTAAATATCTCATTATAGATCTTAATTTTTTAATATATGCATTTACTTCATCTGGGGATCTTAGGTCGGGTTTACTTACAATTTCCATTAAAGCCACACCTGATCTGTTTAAATCTACAAAAGTATTTTTAGGATCTAGATCATGAATGCTTTTACCCGCATCTTGTTCCAAGTGTAATCTTTCTATACCTACCTCTTTTTGTCCATCTGGCATATCAAGTATTACCTTGCCCTCACCTACAATTGGATCTTTGAATTGTGAAATTTGATACCCCTGAGGTAAGTCAGCATAAAAATAATTTTTTCTATCAAAGACAGATCTCTTATTGATTTTAGCTTTTAAGCCAATTCCTGTTTTGATAGCTTGTTTTACGCAATACTCGTTTATTACTGGCAACATTCCTGGAAATGCTGCATCAACTAAACTTACTTGAGTATTTGGCTCAGCTCCAAATTTGGTCGCTGATGTTGAGAATAATTTAGACACCGATGTGACTTGTGCATGAACTTCTAAACCAATGACAACTTCATATTGATTATCATGTCTATTAATTAGATATTCAGATTTGCTCTTACTCACTTAATCCACCAATCAGTAATATTGTTTTTAAAATTAATTTTTTCTTCCATAGCATATGCAATGTTTAAAATATTTTGTTCATCAAAAGCTTTACCAATTATCTGTAATCCTAATGGATATCCTTTAGCATCATGGCCTGCTGGTATAGAAATTCCTGGCAAACCTGCTAAATTTACAGGAACAGTAAAAATATCATTTAAATACATTGAAACCGGATCATTTGTTTTTTCACCAATTTTAAACGCTGAACTTGGAGTAGATGGGGTTAGAATTACATCAACTTTTTTGTAAGCTTCATCAAAATCATTTTTAATAAGTTTTCTTACTTTTTGAGCTTTAAGGTAATAAGCATCATAATATCCTGAAGATAAAACATAAGTTCCGATCATTATTCTTCTTTGAACCTCGGCACCAAATCCTTCAGATCGTGTTTTTTCATACATATCAATAAGATTTTCCCCTTCTGCTCTAAAACCATATTTAACACCGTCGTATCTGGCCAAATTAGATGAAGCCTCTGCTGGTGCTACGATGTAATAAGTAGGTAGTGCGTAATTGGTGTGAGGTAGAGATATATCGATAATCTCAGCACCACAATCTTTTGCATATTCAATACCTTTTTTCCAAAGGTCTTCAATTTCCTTAGGCATACCATCTACTCTATATTCTTTAGGTATTCCTATTTTTTTACCTTTAATATCTTTTGTTAATTTTTTGCTGTACTCGTTCCTTTTAAAGTCTATTGATGTAGAATCTTTTTCATCATAAGTGCTAATAACTTCCTGTAACAATGCACAATCTTTAACATTTTGCGCCATTGGACCAGCTTGATCTAGGGATGATGCAAAAGCTACAATTCCGTATCTAGAGCAACTACCATAAGTAGGTTTTAATCCGACAGTTCCAGTAAATGAAGCAGGCTGTCTTATAGATCCACCTGTATCTGTTCCAATAGTTATTGGTGTTAATTGAGCTGCTACAGCAGAAGACGATCCACCAGAGGATCCTCCTGGAACTAAATTTTTATCAATTGGGTTTTGTACATTACCAAAAAAACTAGTTTCATTAGATGAGCCCATTGCAAATTCATCACAATTTAATTTACCCATTAAGATAGCTCCTTCATTCCAAATGTTTTGTGTGACTGTCGACTCATAAGTTGGAACGAAGTTATTTAAAATCTTACTACCTGCCGTAGTTCTTAAATCTTTTGTACAAAATAAATCTTTTACTGCCATTGGTATGCCAGGCAATTTCAGATCAAGATTAGGTTTTTCATCAAACTTTTTTGCTTTATTTAAAGCATTCGCATAATCTTCGGTTATATATGCATTTAATTCTTTTGATTTTTCTGATCTTTCAACAAATGCTTTAGTAACTTCACTTGAGGAAAGTTTTTTTCCTTTTATATTTTCTACTAACTCAGATAATGATTGTTTAGTTATATCTGACATTATTCAATTACCTTTGGTACTACAAAATAATCTTCATTTTCCTTAGGAGAATTTTTTATTACTTGATCTCGTAAGTTTTTACTTTTTACTTCATCTGATCTTAATTTTAGAGTTGTTTCAGCAACAGAAGTTAATGGTTCAACATTGTCAGTTTTTAATTCGTTAAGTTTTTCAATAAAATCGAAAATTGAATTTAAATCTCCTGCAAGTTTCTCTGCTTTTTTCTCATCTACAGAAATTCTTGATAGTTTAGATATGTGCTTTATTGTTTTAAGATCGATGCTCATATGGTATTTAAATATGTCGCAAACTATCACTTAAGTTTAAAATATACAATATGATCACTATTGAAGAATTCAAAAAAAAACAGTCTGAAACCTCTAGATTGATTGGTTTAGATCTTGGTTCAAAAAGAATTGGTGTATCTATTTGTGACGAAAAACAGTCAATAGCCACACCCTTTAAAACGATAAATAAAA
>CACEEO010000010.1 GCA_902558585.1 uncultured Pelagibacteraceae bacterium
GCTAAACTAAGAAATGGACCGTTGCCTGATATGCCAATACTGTAGGCATTTTTATTTGAGTAATTTTTAAATAATTTTGTAGGCTCAAATGAATTTTGCACGCATGAACCTTCAGCAAATGAATCGCCCATAATTAATATATCAAACGATTTCATGAAAATTTCGTTGTTAAAGCCCAATTTATCAGTTTTAATTTTTTTCCATACTCCATATTCATTACACGAAACATATTCAGTGTCTGGCATTGGAGTTAAAGGTATTAATTTTTCATCTCTTCTTTTTAAAAATTCTCTTGGCACAACATATGGATAAATTTCTTTACCTTGTTTTCTCTCATCTTGAACCACTTCTAACAAACTCCTATTGTCAAATTTATGTCCTTGCTTATTTAAAATTTTTTCAATATTTTTTCGATTAGACGAATTATAATCTACAAAAACTAATAATGAGTTTGTTAGATACAATATTAAAATAAAATAAATTAGAATGATTGAAAAAAGTTTAGTTAATCTATTAAATAAAGAACCAAAAAAAGTAATTAATGACAAAAATAATAAAATTGAAATTTTTGCTATATCATTTTGATTAAAATATTTATCAAATTTTTGTACTAATATTAAAGTTACAATCAAGAACAAAAAAAATAAAAAAAATTGTAATATTTTTTTTTTAATCTTTTCTTGAAAAAATGTTTTGTATTTGTAATTCAGCATTTTTAATAGATTTATTATAATCTAGTGCCATTTGATCAGCGCTAATAGTATCTACTTTATCAATTCCAAAAAAATTTAGAATAAATTTTAACCAAGGTGTTAAAAAATCTTCTGAACTGTTTAATTTTGTGCCTCCAGATGTAATGATTAAATAAGCGTGTTTATTTTTTAACAAACCCTCTCTTCTACCATTTGGTTTAAATCTAAATGTTTCTCCCACTCTAGCAACTAAATCTGACCAAGCTTTAAGAGTTGCGGGAGGACCATAATTATAAATCGGAGCCGAAATTATTATTACATCGCTCTTTTTCAATTCCTTAACAAGTTTGTCCGAAAGTTCGAACATTTTTTTATGCTCATCTGTTTGATCTTTTTCATCGATGTTCATTCCAGACTCTGTAAGTCCACTTACAAAAAGCATCTCATCATCTAAATCTCTATAAATTACTTCATCGCCTGGTTTTTTGATTTTATCTAAAAGTTTTTTTGCTAAAGCTCTAGAGGTTGAGCCTTTTTTTCTAGCACTAGAGTCTATTTGATAAATCTTCATAAATACCTTTTATCCGAATTTTTGCATAAAAGGAAAGATTTCAATTATATAAAATCCTATAGCTTGTAATTGATTAGTTAAAATTAGAATACCTGTTACTAATAGAGTTATTCCACCAATTTTTGAGATTAAATTTATATTTTTCTTAAAATTTTTAGAAAATAATAAAAATCTTTGAATTAAATATCCAGATAAAACAAATGGAATAGCAAGACCTAATGAATAAGAAATTAACAAGATTACTGCTCTTGATAAAGTTTCTTCAATAGATGCTAGAGCTAAAATTGAACCTAAAATTGGACCAATACATGGTGTCCAGCCAAAACCAAAAGCAACACCTATAACATATGGAAAAAGAATATTTTTTGATTCTTTTGCATCAAACCTTTTTTCAAAATTTAAATATGGAATATTGATAATTCCAATTAATTGAAGAGAAAAAATTATAATAACTATTCCGGCTGAAATTCTTAATACTTCTGAATTTTGTAATAGCGCCTGTCCCAAAAAAGATGCTGATGCGCCTAAAAGAACAAATACAGTTGAGAACCCTAAACAAAATAAAATTAATGGAAAAAAATTGATTTTTTTTTGATTTAAAATTTCTTGTAAAGATTGGCCAGAGATATAAGAAATATATCCAGGTATTAAAGGTAGAACACATGGAGACAAAAAACTTATAAGTCCTGCTCCAAAAGCAATTAAGTATTCAAACATTTATCCAGTATTTTTCATTGCTGCAGAAATACCTGCAATCGATGTCATTAAAGCATCTTCAAGAAATTTTTTATCTAAATTTTTATACTTTTTATTTGTTAATTTATTCATTACATTCGCCTGTAGTATATTTAACATCTCTGTATAGTTATTTCTTATAAATAAAGCTTTTCTAAATTCTTTCCTCTCTTTTACCACTTCTTTGGGGGTAATTTTATTGTGCAATTTGACCAATGCCTCAAATTGAAATCTTAATTTTTTACCAATTCTTTTTAGTGATGCATCGGCTAAATTATTTTCATAAATAACTGATATTTCTGGATCTACTTTAGAAATGACCATATCTAAAATATCCATCGTTGATACAAAGTATGGCCAATTTCTTTCCATGTCAGTCATTGTTCTTTTAAACTTTTTAATTGATCCGTACCTCAATGCTTCAGTTGTACCAAGCCAAGCGGGTAACATTAATCTAATTTGTGTCCAAGCAAACACCCAAGGGATAGCTCTTAAACTTTGAATATTATCAACATTCTTTCTTTTGGTTGGTCTTGATCCAATTGCAAGTTTCCCTAGTGATTTATGTGGTGTAACTGTTTTGAAGTAACGAATAAAATCCTCACTTTGATTTAGATATTTTCTATATGAAGATGTAGAAATTTCTGACATTTTTTGAATTAATTCACGCCAGTTATTTTTTGATCTTGGTGGAGGATTTAAAGAAGCATCCATTACAGAACCGATATAGCTACAAAGGTTATATTCAGCCAAAGGTTTGTATCCATACTTTTGCTGAATCACCTCCCCTTGATCAGTAATTCTTATTTTACCATTAACTGTTCCTGAAGGTTGTGATTTTAAAGTAGCCTGAATAGGTCCACCTCCTCTTCCAGGAGATCCACCTCTACCATGGAAGAAAACAAGATCTATTTTATATTTTTTAGCTAAACTTCTAAGCTCCTCTTGAAGTTTATATTGATGCCAACTTGCAGATAATTTTCCAGCATCTTTACTCGAGTCAGAATATCCAATCATTATTTCCTGCTTTGAATTAATCATTTTTCTATACCATGAAAGTTTGAATAAATTTTTCATTACACCATTAGCATTTTTTAAATCATCCAAAGTTTCAAAAAGTGGCACAACTCTTAATAAATTTTTATTTTGTGCCTGCATTTGTAAAAAATAAACAGATAAAATATCGGATGCTGTTGAGGTCATTGATATTACATATGCACCTAGGCACTCAATTGGTGTTTTGGCTATCTGTTTGAAAGTATTCCAAATTTCTTTATTTTCTTTATCTTTTATTTTTATTTTATCTAAAAAAAATTTTTTTTCTTTTATAGATTTATTTAATAATTTTACTTTTTCTATTTCAGTTAAAGAAGAATATTTGATATTTTTTTTCTTTTTAAAAATTTCATTTAAAAGTTTTTCATGTCTATCTGCCTCTTGTCTTATATCTAATCTTGCTAAATTAATTCCAAAGCACCTTACTCTTCTCATTAAATCTAACAGGTCTGCATTTGCAATATACTCTCCTCGGTTTGCTTTTAATGATTTTCTTACTTCTCTTAATGGAAGAGTTATTTCATTTTTATTTTGAATTAATTTTTTTTCATCTAAATCTGCATCGTTATTTAAATGATTTTCAATTAATTGATGGGTTAATCTTACCTTATCCCTAATTGGTCTCAAATAAACTCTATAAGGTTCATAGCTATTTCCTGTTGCTCTTTTAATTTTTGTAGAGCATTCTTCCATTGATAAATCTTGTATCAATTTAGTAAGTTCTTTCTCATATAATTTTGCAGCTTGCCATCTAGAAAATAAAATTACCTTCTTTGTAACTTCAGCTGTTACATTAGGATTTCCATCTCTATCTCCACCCATCCATGATCCGAATTGAATTGGATTAAAATCACGCGGTAAATCTTTCTTTAAATTTTTTCTGAATATGTCGTTAAGTCTTTTATAAACTTTAGGAATGGTGTCCCATAGACTATCCTCGATAACAGCTAAACCCCACCTCGCTTCATCTAATGGAGATGGTTTGGTCCTTTTAAGTTCATCTGTTTTCCATATTATTGCAATTTCCGAGTAGAGCTTTCTATCTAATTCTATAATCTTAGATGGATATTTTTTATAAAGATGTCTTTGCTCCATAATTTCAATTAAATTGGCATATTTTTGAATTAAAGTTCTTCTTTTTACTTCAGTAGGATGAGCGGTAAGTACAATGCCTATATCTAGTTTTGTGGCTTGTTCGTAAATTTTTTTATCCGGAATTTTTTTATTTTTAAATAAACTTTCTATTATATCCTCAATGAAAAGATTTTGATTTTTACTTTTAAAATGTGGATTTTCAAATTCATTTAACTTTCTAGATGCATCTAATGACTCAGCTAAATTCATTAAATTTAAAATATGTGAAAATGCTCTTGTTAATTTAAACGTATTTTTAGGAGAAAGTTTTTTTACTTCTTTCGAAATTTTTGAAAAAATTTTACTTTTATTTTTATCTGATAAAGTATTTTTTGATAATAATCTAAATTTTTCAACAATTTCAAAAAAAGCTGAACCTTCCTGATCTTTAATTACTCTTCCAAGAAAAGTTCCTAATAATCTAATATCATCCCTTAAAAGCTTTGTTGGTATTCGCTCATAGTAAAGATCTCTTTTCTTCATTACTTATAATAAATTTTTTTTGTAAAACTCCTCTTGCATTTGTTTTTACACTAAAAAAGAATCCTGAATATCTAAATTTTCGCAGATCTGCTTTGCTCATCCCTTTTGTAGCTGTTGAAACATAAAGTTCTTTAGTATTTTTACCTCCAAATGCACAATTAGTTATATTTTTTGCAGGAAAATGAATTCTGTGAATTAATTTTGCTTTTTTATTAAAAATAGAAATACATGCGCCATGGAAATGAGCTACCCATAAATTTTTATTTTTATCTAAAGTCATTCCATCTGGTGAACCTTCATCAGAAGATAATTTTTTAAATATTTTTTTGCTAACTATTTTATTATTTTTATTTATTTTAATTTTATAGATAGTTTTTTTTGGACTATCTGTATGATAAAAATTATACTGATCAATAAACGCTGGTCCATTAGTAATTCTATAATTTTTATCAACTTTTATTAATTTAAAATTTTTATCTAATTTATATAAAGAACCTTTTTCAATTTTTCTTTCCAAGTTGTCCATGGTGCCAAACCAAAGATTTCCAGCAGGATCTGTTTTACCATCATTAATTCTATTTAGTTTCAAGTTTGGTTCTATCTTTATTGATTTTAAAATTTTTTTTGATTTTAAATTTTGAATTCTTAATTCTCCCTGGAGACCTAAAATAAAAATATAATCTCTGATATGAGCGATAAAACCAATTTCTTTATTTACTTTAAAGATTTTCTTTTTTTTATTTTTAATATTGTAAGAGCAAATTTTCTTTTTTTTAATATCTACAAAATAAATTGATTTATGTTCACTAACCCATAACGTTCCTTCACCTAAAGTACATCTTAATTTCCAAAGAGGTTTTGGTTCTGATGTTTTTATTTTATTCATTTACTTCAAACTCTTTAATAAAATCTTCATTTGGGTTTATACCAATACCTATATTATCTGTTACTGATGCATAACCGTTATTACTTTTAACTTGGTCTAAAATTGAAAATTCTTCCTTTGGCAAATCTGTGATAAAAATATTTTTCTCTGTTGTATCAAACTCAAGCATAGATTTAGATGGAAATAGTCCGCCTGGCATATCAGGTTGAGCTGTCAACAAATGAAGATTAACTGCAATACTAACTGCAGAGCCCCATACATGATTAATTACTGGTATAAAATTTGCTTGTGCTAATGCTGCAACTTTTAAATACTCCGTAATTCCGCCAAGTCCACAAACCTCTGGTTGAGCTATATCAATACATTTATTTGATATTAATTTATTCCAGCCATATTTGGTAAATTCAGCTTCTCCTCCAGCGATGCTAGTAGAGATTTTTTGTTTTAATTCTCTGTAGCCCTCATAATCTTCAGGAGCCACAGGCTCTTCAAACCAATAAATATCTAGTTCATCTAAACCTTTTCCAACATAAAGAGCATCTTTCAAATTATAAGCGTGGTTGGCATCAACCATTAATTTAAAATCTTTTCCAACAGAGTCTCTTACAGCTTGAACTAAGTTTAAATCCTCTTTTGGACCTAATCCTACTTTCATTTTCATAGCTTTAAAATTTTTTGATTTTATTTGTTTAGACTCTTCTTTGAACAAGGCGATCAATTCATCAACTGATTTTTTTTGTAACATCATTCCATAACCATAAACAGGAACGTCGTTATTACATTTACCACCAACAAGTTGATAAAGAGGAGCATTTGTTTTCTTTCCAAGAATGTCCCATAAAGCAATATCTACACCTGATAATGCTTGAATGGGCATGCCCTTTTGACCACTATCTCTTAAAAGATTATATACTTTTTGCCAGATATGTTCTTTATTTAAAGGGTCTTCACCAATTACTAAAGGCTGAATAACCTTTTCAATAATAAACTTGTTCGCTAAAGCTATATTTCCAGGACCAAAACATTCACCCCAACCTGTTATTCCTTCGTCCGTTTGGATTTCAACTAGATGGGCTGTACGATGTTTATAATACTGTTGTGAATAACCAAGTTCTTTTTCTAACTCATATCTAAGTACATGACTTTTAATAGAAGTTATTTTCACAATTAATTATAAAGCAACTACCTTAGAGTTTTGCTCTCCTAAATTTTCGATTGATAATTTCATAGTATCACCCGCTTTTAAAAATTGTTGAGGTTTCATTCCCATACCAACTCCTGGAGGTGTTCCGGTTGTAATTATATCACCTGCTTGAAGAGACATATATTTACTCAAATAAGAGACAATCACATCAACGTTAAATATCATTGTGCTTGTATTACCTGTTTGCATTCTTTTTCCATTAACATCTAAACTCATCTTTAAATTGTTAACGTCTGCAATTTCATCTTTAGTAACAAAGTAAGGGCCAATTGGTCCATAAGTGTCATGAGATTTTCCTTTTACCCATTGACCCATTTTTTCAATTTGCCATTCTCTTTCACTTACATCATTAACCAAACAATAACCTAATATATGATCTTGAGCTTGGCTTTCAGAGATATGTTTTGTTTCTTTTCCTATAATAATTCCAAGTTCAACTTCCCAGTCTAATTTTTTAGATCCAGAAACTATTTCAACGTCATCATTAGGTCCAACTATACAACTAGTAGCTTTCATAAAAACTATTGGTTCAGAAGGAACATCAGCTCCAGTTTCAGCAGCATGATCAGAATAATTTAATCCAATAGCTACAAATTTACCTGGCTGAGTAATACAAGATCCTATTCGATCACTTGCTGATAATTCTGGTAAAGAGGATAAATCAGCGCTTTGTAATTTAGAAATAGTCTCAAAATTTAAATGATCTGGATTTAAATCTTTAACGTGAGAACTGATATCTCTTATTTTACCATCCTTATCTAATACAGCTGGTTTTTCGCTTCCTTTATTTCCTACTCTTAATAATTTCATATTTATCCTTTTGTTATTTAATTATATTGAAATTCCACCATCAACATGAATTGTACTTCCTGTTGTAAATGTTGCATCGTCGCTAGCTAAATAAACAGCCACAGCTGCTATTTCTTCTGCTGTACCTAATCTTCCCATAGGTTGCCTAGCTATAAAATCTTTTTTTGCTTGGACTGGATCTGGACTTTGATTGACCCTATCTTGCCAAGAAGGTGAATAAACTGTACCTGGCGCAATTGAATTACATCTAATATTTTGTTTAACGAAATCTGCTGCAATGGCTTTTGTTAAACCAATTACAGCGCCTTTTGTTGTTCCGTAAACAAATCTATTTGGAAAACCTTTAAAGCTAGATGCGCATGAAGATATATTAATAATACTTCCACCATTTTGTTTTATCATTAAAGGTAAAATAGCTTTGCACATAAAGTACATCGACTTTACGTTTACATTAGAAGAAAAATCCCAATCTTTTTCATCACATTCTAATATTGTTCCATGATGAACAAATCCAACAGCATTAAATAAAACATCAACTTTATCTAAAGTTTTAGTAAATTCTAAAATTGCACTGTTGTCTGTCGAGTCTAATTTTTGCACTTTAATCTCAGGATATTCTTTATTTAAATCAGCTAAAGTTTTATCATTTAAATCAGTTGCAGTAACATGAGCACCTTCTTTATGAAATGCTATTGCTGTTGCTTTTCCAATACCTTGGCCTGCTGCTGTTACAAGAATTTTTTTACCTTCTAATCTTCTGCTCATTTTTTATTTATCCTCTCGATTTCATTATAAAGTGAACTATGATCAGTGTTTCCATGACCATTATCGACAAGCGTGTTATACATTTCTTTCACCAAATTTGAAATAGGTAAATGTGTATTATATGAATTTGCACACTCTAAAATGTTATTCATATCTTTTAAATGAGTAGAAGTTTTACCTTTTGGACTAAAATCTTTATCTATCATTCTTTTTCCATGAGTTTGTAAAATTTTACTATCTGCCCAACCTCCAGAAAGAGCTTTAATTAGTTTTACTGGATCAGCACCTGCTTTTTCACATAAGGTTATCGCCTCAGCAACTGCTCCTATTGTAACTCCTACTACAATTTGATTTGCTAACTTTGAAACTTGTCCACTGCCAATAGGACCTACCAAAGTTGGATTTCCCATTGCTTTTAAAATATTTATAGAGTTATCAAAAATACTTTGTTCTCCACCAACCATTATAGCTAAAGAGGCTTCTTCAGCGCCAATTGTTCCTCCTGATACTGGTGCATCTAAATAATTTATATTTTTTGATTTAAGACTGTTTCCATATTTTGTTGCTGTCGTTGGTTTAACAGAACTCATATCAATAACAGTTGATCCAGATTTTAAATTTTCTAAAAAATCTGAATTATTCATTATTGTATCAACAGCACCATCATCTGTTAACATTGTAATAATAAAGTCGTTATCTTTAACAACTTCACCTAATGTTTTTGATATTTCAGCACCAAACTCTTTCAAAGGTTCTGCTTTATTAATTGAACGATTGAATGCTTTTAGTTTAAAACCTGATTTTAATAAATTTTTAGCCATTGGCAGGCCCATAAGACCTGTTCCAATAAAGCCTATTTTCATCATGGTTTCGGTTTAAACTCGTGGAAGTTTTGTGTCATCGCTTCAGGAAAAAACATAACACATGCTAATACGATTAATTGTATTACTATAAACGGTGCAAAACCTCTAAAAATATCTGTTAATGAGATATGTGGAGGAGCAACTGATTTTAAATAAAAAGCGGCGGGTCCAAAAGGTGGACTTAAAAATGAAACTTGCATATTTACGCAAAATAATATTCCAAACCAAATAGGATCAAAACCAAGAGCTATAACTATTGGTAAAAATACTGGCATTGCTAACAATACAATTCCAACCCAATCCATAAATGCTCCCATTATTAAGAACATTATCTGCATCATAAAAATTAAATACATTGGTTTTAAATCATAAGCCAATATAGTTTCTGCTACATATTTTGGACCACCAGCAAGAGAATAAGCGCCCGCTAAAACTGTTGCACCAAAAGTAATTGTTAAAATAGTTCCTGAAGCTTTAAATGTTCTGGTTAATGCATCTTTAAACAAGAACCATGTTAATTCTTTTCTAGCAAAAATTATAATTAATGTAGCAACCACTCCCATTCCAGCTGCTTCTGTAATACCTGTTATTCCTGAATAGATTGAACCTAAAACAATTATCACTATTCCAATTGGTGGCAAAAGACCTGGTAGATAAGAAATTTTTTCTTTTAAAGTTAATGGCGGCTCATCACTTAATGGTGCAAGATGTGGTTGCAATCTTGTTCTAATTAAAATGTAAGTGATTATCAAACCTGAAATCATCAAACCCGGAACTATTGCTTCTTGAAATAACATTGTAATTGAAGTTTCTGTTGTCAATCCATAGATAATTAAAACAATTGAAGGAGGTATCATGGTTCCTAATGAACCCGATGCACAGATAATACCAATCGACATATCTTGATCATATTTTAATCTCAACATTTGAGGCAGTGCAATCAATCCTAATAAAACTATTTCTCCTCCAATAATTCCACTCATGGCAGCCATAATTGTTGCCATGATGGCAGTCACCACTCCTACTCCACCTCGAGTTTTTCTTAGCCAGGCATTCAAGGCATCATATAAATCTCTAGCTATGTTCGAGCGTTCAAGCAAGGAGGCCATAAATATAAATAATGGTACCGACAAAAAAGAATAAGTAACAACTAGAGAATAATATCTTGAAAGTAAGATCCCTAAAGCATGTTCACCTATATATAAAAATACAAGTACTGCCCCCATAAAACCTGAGGCAAAACCCATTGGGACACCAATAGATATAAGCAATAATAATCCAACTATAAGTATTATTGAAAGTGATCCTATTTCCATTTTATTTTAATTCTTTAGAAGGGTCGTATTGTTTTTCTTTAGGATTTTTCCAATCAATTATTAAGTTATTTACTGATTGAACGGCAATAAGAAATACACATATTAGTGTAAGCGGCTTCATAGTAGCAGGAATTGGTGGATCCCAATAAGTAGCAAATCTCTCCCAATTTATAAACGATCTGTATGCATCTTCTGTACCACCATAAATTACAGCTGCAGCAAAAAGAACAATAATAATTGTACTTATTAGATCAAAAATTCTCTGTGTTGGTCTACTGACCCAATCATATAACAATACTATTCTAATATGGCTTCTTAACCTTGTTGCATATATTCCACCAACCAAATAACAAACACCAGCCAACCACAAGCATAATTCATTAGCCCACAAAGTTGGTTTAAATACAACGTACCTCATAAAAATTTCGTACATCATTACAAGTACTATTATCGGGATTAAATATTTGATTGTATGGCTTAAAAATAAGGAAATTCTATCAATCCAATTTATTGGAAAATCATCTTTACTTGCAACTTTTTCATTTTGTTCTTGTAATTCTTTGTCAATCATCAAATAAAAAAATTTTAAGTTGGTAAGAAGGGCCTTTGTAGGCCCTTCTAGATTTTTTTAATTACATAATACCGTTAGCTTTCATATAAGCTGTATGTATGTCTATAAGAGCAGCAGCTTCAGGAGATTTCTTTTTCCATTCCTGCCAAGCATTAAGTGCAGCATTTCTGAACTTAAGTCTATCTTCTCTAGACCAGTCATGAAGTGTAACACCCATTTCTTTTAAAGCTTTAACTGCTTCTGCATTTTTTCTCTCAACCAAGCTAGTGATTGTTCTACCAGCAATCTCAATACCTGCTTTCATCGCTCCTCTTTCATGAGGTTTTAGCTTTTTCCATACTTTTGTATTACAAGCTAAATGGTCAGCTGGCATAGAGTGGAAACCTGGGTATGTAGCATATTTGTTTTGCTCATAGTGTCCACCTGCATAGTTAGTAGCTAGAGATGAATAGTCAGCACCATCAATTAGACCAGTTTGTAAAGCAGTTGGAACTTCACCAAAGTCCATTACGATTGGCTTAGCACCTAGTGCAGTAAAGATCATACTTTCCATTCCTGGAGGTGATCTAAATTTAAAGTCTTTGATAGATGCAACATCTGGAATTGGTTTGCTAGAAATTAGAGACTCATGTCCTGGTATCCACCAACCAATTAAAGTCATTCCGTATTTGTTGTAAAGTGCATCAACAGCTTCTTGAGCTCCTGGGAAATTCAAGAATTCATATTGTTGATATGGGTTATCGTATCCACCCATTACATCACCTGCGAATTGGAACGCTGCATTTTTACCAGTTTGGTAACCAGCACCAGTCATATCACAATCGATAATTCCAGTTTGTGCAGAGTTAAACACCTCAGCAGATTTTCCTGTTACTGATGATGAGTAGAACATTTCTATTTTTAAGCTTCCGCCAGAAAACATTTCTACGTTTTTAGCAAATTGAGCCGCAACTTCACCATTAGGTGAACTAGCAGTAAAGTGTGTTTCAATCTTTAAAGTCTTTGCATTTGCAGAGCCAAATAAAGCAACTGAAACAATAGCTACAGCTGCTATAGTTTTAGATATAAGTTTAAACATTATCTTCCTCTCGTTTATGTTTTTTTTGAAAGTTAATCATAAATGGTTTTTGAGATCAATAATTTCGTTTAACTTTTATATATAGAAATTATATATATTCTCTAAACAGACAACTTATAGTTGTTCTAAACTACTTCTGAAATAAGTGGTTTTTTATTGAAAAAACAGAAGATATTATCTACTGCCATCATGCTCATGGCCAATCTTGTCTCATGTGTTGCACTACCGATATGAGGTAGTACAAAACAGTTATCTAATTTTAAATATCTTTTATCTAAATTTGGTTCATTATTAAAAACATCTAAACCTGCTGCATAAATTTTTTTATTTTCTAGTGCATCTATCAATGCATCGTCATCAATAGTTGATCCTCTTGAAGTATTAATAACTACTGCATGCTTTGGTAGCAAACTTATTGTTGATGAATTAAGAATATGTTTGGTCTCAGCTGTTGCAGGTGTATGAATACTTAAAAAATCACACTCGGGTAGCAATGCATTTATATCAGAATAATACTTTGCACCATCCTCTAGATCATCAGAAAGTTTGTTTCTGTTGTAATAAATTATCTTCATACCAAATGCCTTAGCAGATTTTGCAGCCATTCTACCGATACGACCCATACCAATGATACCTAAAGTTTTCCCTGTAACAGAATTTCCAATCATAAATTTAGTTAAATCTGGTTTTTGATTTTTCCAGTTATCTGTTCTCACTAAATTATAAGCTTCACCAATTCTTCTAGATGCAGCTAATATTAAAAGCATTGTAGTTTCAGCTACCGCCTCATTCAATACATCTGGAGTATTTGTTACTTTAATTTTTTTTTCTTCAGCAGATTTAATTGAAATATTGTCATAGCCAACTCCAACTTGAGCTATTATTTTTAATTTCCCATTTAAATTATTAAAAAAATTTTCACTAATTTTATCAAATCCTGTTGAAATCATTCCATCATAATCATTAACAATTTTTATTAATTCACTTTCTGGAATAGGTTCGTCTTTTGGATTAAGTGTTGCTTCAAATTCTTTTTGAAGTTTTTCTTCTGCTAAATCTGAGATTTTTCTCGAAACTAATATTTTTGGCTTCATATTAGTGAGAATCTCTTGGTAAGCCTTTGGTATGTGATACGTCTAAATATTTACCTCGAGAATTAATACATGCACCATCATCCAATTGACCAACAGTGTTTCTAAATATTTCCTGCCAAGGAGTTTGGTTATTTGGTTTAAATACTTTTTTATTTTTTCTTCGTTTTTTAAATTCAGCTTGAGAAATCAATAAATCAACTCTTCTTTTATTTAAGTCTATTTTTATTTTATCGTAAGTTTTAACAATTCCTAGATCTCCACCTACTGCGGACTCTGGTGAGACATGTAAAATTGATGGACTTTCTGATGTTCCACTTTGTCTTCCATCACCTAAAGTTGGTAAATGTCTTATTCCTTTTTTTAACAATCTGTCTGGTGGTTGCATATTAACCACTTCAGCTGATCCAGGGTAACCAACAGGTCCACAGCCTCTAATAATTAATAAAGAGTTTTCATCTATTTTTAACTTCTTATCATTAAGTCTTTTATGATAATCCTCAGGACCTTCAAAAACTATAGCTTTACACTCAAAAACATTTGGGTGTTTAGGATTTGATAAATATTGACCTCTAAATTCTTTACTGATTACAGATGTTTTCATAATAGCAGATGAGAAAAAGTTACTTTTCATAACTAAAAAGCCAGCTTTTTCAGTCAATGCATTCTTAAATGTTTTAATTACTTTGTTATCTACATCAACTTTCTTTCTTAAATTTTCTCCTACAGTTTTTCCTGTAACTGTCTTTATTTTTGTATGAATTTTTTTGTTTTTAATTAATTCTTTCATTACCGCAGGTATTGCTCCAGCTCTGTGAAAACTTTCCATTAAGTATTCTCCTGCAGGTTGACAATTAACCAATAGAGGAATGTTATGCCCAAGTTTTTGCCAATCAGAAAGATCAAATTTAATTCCCATATGTTTTGCAATAGCACTTAGATGAGCTGTACAATTACTAGATCCACCAATAGCACTTGCAACTACTACTGCGTTTTCAAAAGCTTTACGTGTCATAATTTTTGATGGGGTTAAATCTTCATGAACCATTCCAACGATTCTTTTTCCTGTTTCGTAAGAAATTTGTTCTCTTTCTCTATAAGGAGCTGGAATAACAGCACCCCCTGGTAAAGACATACCTAACGCTTCTGCTACAGAGTTCATTGAAGAAGCTGTTCCCATTGTATTACAATGTCCAGCACTCGGTGCAGAAGATGCAACCATATCCATAAATTCCTCGTATTTAATTTCTCCTTTGGCTAACATTTTTCTAGCTTCCCAAACTACCATTCCTGACCCGGCTAACTTTCCTTTGTAAACTCCATCTAACATTGGACCGCCTGATAAAACTATTGCGGGAATGTTTACCGTTGCAGCAGCCATTAAAGCAGCTGGAGTAGTTTTGTCACATCCTGTTGTTAAGATAACTCCATCAATTGGATATCCATATAAAACTTCCACTAGTGATAAGTAAGAAAGATTTCTATCCAACATTGCTGTTGGTCTTTTTCCAGTTTCTTGAATTGGGTGAGTAGGAAATTCCATTGGTATACCTCCTGCTCTTCTTATTCCATCTTTTATTCTTTTACTTAAAGACATAAAATGCCTGTTGCATGGAGAAAGATCACTTCCAGATTGCGCTATTCCTATAATTGGATTACCAGATTGTAATTCTTTTCTTGTAAGCCCATAATTTAAATATCTTTCCAGATATAAAGCAGTCATGTCAGGGTTTTTTGGATTATTGAACCATTGTTGACTTCTGAAACTTTTTTTTCTTTTTTTAGGCATAATTTAAATAATGGTTTGTTTAGATTTATAGTTATATAATAATTTTATGAATAATCTAATAGTTTTAAATAAGAATGACAATGTGGGCGTAAGCCAATTTATTATTCCTGAAAAAACTAAAATACAAGGTCATGAAATTAGTACTATCGATCCAATCCCTTTTGGACATAAAGTTTGTTTAAAAACAATTAAAAAAGGTGATCCGATCATTAAATATGATCAAATTATTGGGTTTGCATTAGATGATATTAAACCTGGACAACATGTGCATTCTCATAATTTAGAATTTAGAGAATTCAAAAGAGATTTTAAAGTCACAGATAAAAAACATGTTATTGATGAAAAAGCAGATACCTTCTTTAATGGAATTATAAGAGATAATGGACAGGTCGCTACTAGAAATTATATTGGAATAGTGAGTACCGTAAATTGCTCAGCAACTGTCACTAAAATGATTGTTGAGAAGATTAAATATTCTGACATTTTAAAAGATTATCCAAACATCGACGGCATAGTACCAATTACTCACTCAACTGGATGTGGAATGAATACAGAAAGTGAAGGAATGCAAATTTTCCAAAGAACTATAGACGGATTTAAAAATCATCCAAACTTTTCTCATGTTTTTGTAATAGGTCTTGGTTGTGAATGCGCCCAAGTAAGTTTATTTGATGAATCTTTAAAAAAACATAACCGAATACATTTTTTGACAATTCAAGATGAAGGTGGAACTAAAAAAATTGTAGATAAAGTATTATCACAAATTAAAAATTTACTTTCTGAGGCAAATAATGTTCAAAGAACTTCACAACCAGTAAGTCACTTAACACTAGCTCTTCAATGTGGAGGTTCTGATGGGTATTCTGGAATAACTGCAAATCCCGCTTTAGGAGTGGCGGCAGATCTATTGGTTAAAAAAGGTGGAAGTGCAATTTTATCTGAAACCCCAGAGATTTATGGTGCAGAACATTTATTAATTAATAGAGCTAACTCACAAGAGACTGCTGACAAACTACTTAAAAGAATTGAATGGTGGAGGCATTACACTTCAATTAATAATAGTTCGATGGATAACAATCCAGCGCCAGGAAATAAAAAAGGTGGTCTTACTACTATATTAGAAAAATCTTTAGGTGCTGTTGCAAAAGGAGGAAATTCTATTCTTCAAGATGTATTGCACTATGCGGAACCTTTAAAAAATAAAGGTTTTAATTTTATGGATTCTCCAGGTTATGATCCGGTATCAGTTACTGGTCAAGTTGCATCAGGTGCTAATGTAATTTGTTTTACAACGGGACGAGGATCCTGTTTTGGTTGCAAGCCAGTTCCAAGTTTAAAACTTTCAACAAACTCAGTGATGTTTGAAAGAATGTCTGAAGATATGGATATTAATTGTGGAACAATTGCTGAAGGAAAAGAAAAAGTTGAAGAAGTTGGTCAAAAAATATTTGAATTAGTTGTAAATACTGCCTCGGGAAATAAATCAAAAAGTGAAATCAACGGCTACGGTGACGAGGAGTTTAATCCTTGGCAAGTTGGCGTTGTAATGTAATTAATATTTCCTGTGCCTCAACAAACATCCTTGATTAATGTAATTTTATTAGCTGCCGGTGGTTTTTTCATGTTCGTTTGTATGGACTCTATGGCAAAATACCTTGGTACTGTTATGCCAATTACTCAAGCAATTTGGGGAAGATTTTTTTTTCACTTAATTTCTTTAATTATATTTTTTTTAATTTTTAAACCAAAGGTAAACTTAAAAAAAAATTTTAAAGTTCAAATAATAAGATCTACTTTAATGGTTACAGCTACTTCGTTTATGTTTTATTCTTTACAGAAATTTGATTTAGTAGATATTTATGTTGTTTTCTTCACAGCTCCATTAATTGTTTCATTACTTTCAGCATACTTTTTAAAAGATATATTAACACCCAAGGGCATACTTTTGATGTTGCTTAGTTTTGGATCAATTATTTACTCATTAGGGCCAAGTATGAGAATATTTAGTGTTGATTTAATTTTTCCAATAGTTCCACCAATTTGCTGGGCTCTATATCAATTTTTTACTAAAATAGTATCAGGTGATAACGATCCTTTTGCTGCAATTTTTTATACCTCTATTCTGGGTGCAATTATTTTTAGTGTATTTATATTTTTTAATTGGGTTCCATTGGAAAAAAATATCTTCTGGCTATATCTAATATTACTTGGTGCGGCAGGTTTTGTAAGTCATTCTTTGATTATTTATGCTATTCAGCTGTCAAATTTATCTTTTGTAACAAATTTTCAATATTCTCAATTGGTTTGGTCAACAATTATAAATTTTTTAATATTTGGTGTACCATTCGATTATAATAAAATTGTTGGTGTAATAGGAATTATAGTTTTTGGTATAATGTTTATTCGAACAGAGGGAACTAAGAAAAGTTAATTAATGATATAATTATGAAAAATATTGGATTTATTGGTGTTGGTTATATGGGCTATGGGATAGCCAAAAATATTTTAAAACATAAAAATAATCTTTTTGTCATTGCTAATAAAAATAGAAAACCAATTGAGAAAATTGTTAACGATGGAGCTGAAGAAGTAAAATCTTTTGAAGATTTTTCCATTAAAAATTTAGATGCGATGTTCATGTGTGTTACCAATACTCCCATAGCGAAATTAATTTCTGAAAAAATATCTGATATTTTGGATAGTAAAACTTTAATTATTGATATCACTACTCATAATAAAACGGGATCAATGGAAACAGATGAAATATTCAAAGCAAAAAATATTAATTATGTTGAATGTCCTGTAATGGGAGGACCCGTTCAAGCAGAACAAGGTATACTAGGGGGTATTGTTGGAGCATCAGATGAAAATTTTAAAATCGCTGAGCCATACTTTAATTTTTTCTGTAAAGAATATTTTCACTTTGGACCTGTTGGAATGGGAGCAAAATCTAAGCTTTTAAATAATTTTTTATCCCTTGGAAATGCTGCATTAGTTAATCATTTAGCTAAAAGTGCTACAGAAATGGGTTTAGATTTAAAAAAAGTATTTGATGTTGCAAAGCTTGGTTCTGGAAATTCAGCAGCACTTAATAGAGTTTTTGATAATCTGTTAAAAGGTGATTTTACTGGATTTAAATTTACGGCAAGTAATTCCGTAAAAGATTTAACTTATATTCAAGATTTATTAAAAGAATTTCCTGAAGCTGAAAAAGTTGCTGAAGTAAATAAAAATTATTTTCAAAAAGCTGTTGATGACGGTTACGGTGAAAATTTTATTAGTGAATTAATAAATAAAAAATAATTTTGGAAGTAATTTAAGTTAGCGGGAATCTACTAAAGCACTAGGTTGTATTCAATAAATATATTTGCACAAAATTAAAATAAATTAATTGAAATTGTATAAATTATAATTACCTTTTTTATAGAAGGAGGTTTATGTTAATACTTTCACCACCTGATACTTAGCTGAACAGCTTTTCATTTGAAAAATTTAACGAAAATAAATTCCTCTCGGGATTATAATGCCATAGAGGCAATACAAGGGAGCTCTTTAGGTATACACTTAAAGAGCGAACCCTTTAAAAACTAATTTACTGATTTTAATATTTCTAGTGGAAGTGGAGCTTCTGGGTATTTTTTTTGACACAACTTTTCATAGTTTTCACAAAAACTCATGATAGTTTTTTGAACTTCTTTTTTATTTTTATTTGAAAGATTAAGCTCTTTAATTAATTCACTGCAACTTTTTTCTAATTCTATTATTTGCTCTCCTGAAAAAAATTCTCCTGTTTCTATTTCCCAATAAGTGTCTTCAAGTTCTTCATCGCTTAAATCATTAAGTTTTTTCTGTAATAATTTTATAGTCTCATCATCAGTTTTCTTATCTCTCATGGGTGAATTCTTAAGTTTTCCAAGACATTTATCTCTTAATCCTTCAATGAAATGAAAATAAGGTTTACCTTCTGAAAAATCTTTAAAGTGATTTGTGTTAAAATATTTATCAATAGCTGTTTCTGTTGAAACCTTCTCTTTGCCCTTAATAATAGATATCTGAACATATACTTCCTGGCTAATATATTCTTCAATATTATCTTTAACTTTTTGAGGTATCATTCTTACTTAATAACTAATGTTCTTCTCTGTACCTGCTGTGACAAGCCTTACAATTACTCCACATAAATTGTTTCAGAGTGCCTCTTATATCTTCAGCATCTTCAATTACAGATGTAAGTTTTATCATATCATCAGAGGCTTTTTGCATTAATGTATTAAAATCATCTTTTTCATCCCAAATTGTCAGTAAAGCTTCAGTATCAAAACCCTCTTGAGTATTTTCAGGAAATAGATCTATTAAAACTTTATAATTTTCACTCATTTCAATCATAAGTTTTTTTGCTTTTTCAAAGTCTCCTTTTGAAGAGAAAGCTTGAACCCTTTTAGCTGTACTATAGTTTTTACTAAACAATGCCTGTCTACTTTTAATAATATCTTCAACTGTCAACTCAGCATTAGAAGATGAGACGAAAAATACGCTTAAAATTGAGAATAAAATTATTTTAATATATTTTTTTATGTGATTAAATAAATTATGCATGTAACAAATACCTTAACAGAGTATGGCATTATCTCAAAAGCGTTACATTGGCTCAGCGCTATTATTCTTTTTATACAAATACCTTTAGGTTTTTACCTAGTTGATTTAGATTTTGGTGATCAAAGAATAACTATTGAAGATATTCACGTTACGTTAGGTTTAACTGTTTTTTATATAATAATAATAAGGTTAATAAATAATATACTTAACCCAACTCCAAAATTAGATCCAAGTATTTTTAAAGGACAAAGATTTCTCGCAAAGATGAATCATGTGCTTTTATATGTTGCTATTTTAGCAATAACAATTTCAGGAATTTTAAAAAAATTATTTAACGGAGAAACATTAACAATATTGTTTAGAGAAATTCAAATTAATGAAAATTTTGATTTAGCAGATCAGTTTTATGAAATTCATATTCTTTCAAATTATACCCTTATTGGTTTAATAGTACTTCATATAACTGCTGTTATTATTCACAAACTATTTTTTGGGGACAATTTATTAAAAAGAATTCTTTAATCTTAATGACAAGCAATTCCAAACTTTTTTAATCTCCAATAATTATAAGGCCAGGGAGTTAAAAAACCTACAATCAGCATTATTGGCACCACCCACCATGTTAAAATTGCGCCTCCAGTTAAAACATAGTCAGTTAAATTCATCATAATTTCCATACTAATCATTGAAATTAAACTCATACCACAAGCTGTTTTGAATGCGTTAACAAAATTAAAATTTTGTGTCATTAAAATTATTGTTTCTAAAATAATACTTGTGATCAATCCATTGATGATTGCTAAAATCATTATTCCTAAAATTGGAAAAGGAATTTGAGTTAATTGAAAAAATAATATTGTTCCAAAGTCTCCAATAGCACAACCAAGTACACACCAAGCTGTATTTTTTGCGCTTCTTTTCCAGGTATGTCTACAAGACCAATGAAATGTAGAGGTATTCATTATAATTTGATATTAATGATAAATGATTTTTAGACAAGTTTTCGATAATAAATCATCAACTTATACTTATTTAATTGCATCGGCAAAAGGTCGCGAGGCAGTCATAATTGATCCAGTAATTGAGAATGTTGAAAGCTACATTAAGTTACTCCAAGAATTAGATTTAAAACTAGTTAAGGTAATAGATACACATATTCATGCTGATCATGTAACTGGTGCGAGCAAACTTAAACTAGCAACAAATTGCTCTACGCTAATGGGGGAACACACCCCTGCTGATGCTGTAGAAATTAAAGTAAAAGATGATGAAATAATAAAAATTGATCAAATAAAAATCAAAGCGATGTATACACCTGGTCATACTTCTGACAGTTATAGTTTCTTAATGAAGAACTATTTATTTTCAGGAGACACTCTTTTAATTAATGGCACCGGTAGAACAGATTTTCAAAACGGAAGTTCAAAAGATGCTTACAATTCAATCTTTAATAGATTGTTAAAATTACCTGAGGACACCATTTTGTATCCTGGTCATGATTATAACGGCAAAGAATCTAGTACAATTGGTAATGAAAAAAAATTTAATCCAAGGTTGCAGGTTAAAAATGTTGAAGAGTATGTAGAACTTATGTCAAATCTTAATTTAGCAAAACCAAAATTAATAGATATCAATGTAAGTAGAAATATAAAATTAGGCGCTAATTAAAGACAACAAATATTAAAAACCAATAAGAAACTAATCCAGCTAAAATTGTTGCAATAATATTTTTTGAAAAATAACCTACAATTACAGCAACTAATGCTCCAAATATTTTAGGATCATTCATATCTATAAAAGTTCCAAAATCATTTATAAATATTCCGGGAAATATTATTGCTGGAAATACTGCAGAAGGAACATATTCCAACACTGCTTTAATTTTATCCCCCAACATATCTCTACTTATTAAAGCGATCATAGTCATTCTAGTAAAGTAAGTTAATATTCCAGCAAAAATTATTGCAGTGAGGGTCATTTTTTTAACCTCAAAAGTAGTGCAGCTACAAATAAAGCAATTATCGGTGAAATAATTATGTAAGATTTAAATGGAGCATCAAAAAATAACAGTGAACTTAAACCACAAGTAATCATTACAATTACATGATCTAATTTTTTTAAATCCTGAACCACAATTGCTATAAATGTTAGGGGAATTGCAAATTTTAATCCAAGTTCCTCTGGAACAAATGATCCTAAAACAATACCTGATAAGGTTGCAATCTGCCAACAAACCCACATTGTGCAACCAGTACCAATTAAATGATAATGTAAAAATTCCTCATTTCTATTTTTTTTGAAAAATTTATTAGACTCAGCAAATCCTTGATCTACAACAACATAAGAAATTAATAATTTTTTTATAAAAGATAATTTTTCTAAATATTCAGATAAAACTGCTCCATATAACAGATGTCGAGAATTTATAATACCAACAGAGGCAACTGCAACTAAACTAGATGCGCCCCCTGATAACAATTGTAAAAATACTATCTGCGAAGCTCCTCCAAAAATTATAAAAGACATTGCATAGACCAAATATGGGTGAAATCCAAGTTCGACTCCGATTGCTCCACAAATTATTCCAAATGGAATTACTGAAAGCATATGTGGAGAAATATCCAGCATCCCTCGAGTAAATAATTGTTTTTTACTAAGCATTTGCTTGTTTTATTAAAAACAAACTATGTGATCAATATTAATCGGTCTTTTAATTCCAAACTTTTCGTCAGCTTCATGTTGATGTTCGTGATGGGAATGAACAAAAACTGGAATTAATAAATCGCTATTGGTTTTTAAAGTATAGATAAAGTTTGTTCCTCTAAATTTTCGATCTACTACTTCTAGCTTTAGATTGCTTTTATCGTCATGCTCAAGGTCTTCTGGTTGTAATAATAATTGTACATTTGAACCTTTTGGATAATGCTTAATAAAATTACCTTTAATTGTTCCAAGATCCTCATTTTCTAATGAATTTTCACCTGTTACTTTTGCTGGAATTAAAATTCCACGATTTAAAAAATTAACTACTTCTACCGAGTTTGGAAAATGATAAACATTATAAGGATCATCAATCTGTTTAATTTGGCCATCTAATATAATTGCACATTTGGTACCAAGATAAAAAGCTTCATAGGAGTCATGAGTAACAATTATTGTTGTAATTTTTAATTTACTTAATATTTTTTTTAATCTTACTTGAATTTCTTCTTTAAAACTTTGATCTACATTAGATAGTGGTTCATCTAAAAGCAAAAGATCAGGTTGAGTTAATAGCGATCTTGCAAGCGAAGCTCTTTGTGCTTCACCAGCGCTAATTTCATGAGGAAATTTTGGTAATATTTTTTCTATATCAAGAAAATCTATAATCTCTTTAAAACTAAGCTTTTTCTTTCTTTTTCCTTTATTTCTCTCAGCGCCTAATAAAATATTTTTTTCAACTGTGTAATGAGGAAATAAACTGTTGTCCTGAAAAGCTAAAGATACATTTCTATCTTCAGGTTCTACATTTTGATCTTTAGACGATAATAATTTTCCGTTTAATTTTATTGAACCTTTATCAATTTTTTCTAATCCAGCTATAGTTCTAAGTATTGTAGTTTTTCCAATTCCTGAAGGACCAAGAATACACAAAGTATCCCCTTCATTTTCAATCGCAAAAGTTGCATTCTTCACTTTAATCTTTCCACCTATAGTGAAATCAACATTTTTAATCTCTAAATAACTATCGCTCATTTTCCCTCAGTATATATTTAGATGTAAGCATTATAAATAGAGTTGCAATCAAAATTAAAAATAATGAAGGAACAGCTGCGGCTTCTAATAAATCTTCTGAGGCAGATATATAAGCTGTAGTTGCAAATGTTTCAAAATTAAAAGGTCTTAAAATCAAAGTGATTGGCAATTCTCTTATTATTTCTAAAGAAATTAGTATTCCAACAAATAAAAGAGAGTTTCTTAAGAAAGGTACATGAATATTCATAAAAGTTTTCTTTTTAGAGTAACCAAGTAAATATGAACTTTCATCAACAGAAATATTTATTTTTTCATAACCAGATTTTATTCCATTAAAAGCTAAAGAATAGAATCTTACAAAATAAACTAAGACAAGTCCTAGAATAGAACCAATAAACATTTTTTTAATAGATAAAAAACCTAGTGCTTTTACAACATTGTCATCAAACCAAGCAATAAAAGTTATAAATGCCACTGCTAAAATTACTCCTGGAATTGCATAACCAGAAATAGATAAAGTAGATAAAGCGTTTAAAGTTTTATTTTTAGAAACTCTATTTCCATAATTAGAAATTAAAGAAAAAGTTATTAAAACTAAGCTTGATAATAACACCAAGTACAGGGTATTTAATGTTAAAGTTACTACCGAAATATCAAAAAGATTTTCTGGAAATTTTAAAGTCCAATAAAGCATTTGACTTAGTGGAAATAAAAAACTTAGGAAAAAAACTAATAAACAAATTGAGAATGCTAAAAATGCTTTAGTTCCTGATAATTGAATTTTTTCTTTTTGTTTAAATCCACCTTTAGTGTTTGCGTGATACCTTGCCTTCTTCCTAGATAAATTTTCTAAAATAAATATTGCAAAAATGAATAAAAGAAGAAAAAAAGATATCCTGTTTGAGAAAGCTAAGTCATCAAATGTAATCCAAGAGTTATAAATACCTGTTGTTAAAGTATTTATAGAAAAGAAATCAACTGCCCCAAATTCAGCTAAAGTTTCCATTGCAACTAGAGAAAGGCCTGCAACAATTGCTGGTCTAGCGGCAGGTAAAATTAAAGAATAAAAGGATTTTGCTTTTGAAAATCCTAAATTTCTACCTAAATCAATTAAATTTTGAGATTGATACTGGAATGATGCTCTTGAGAGAATATAAACATAAGCAAATAGTGAAAAAGATAGCGAAAGTACAGCCCCTATCAGACCATCAAACTTTGGAATACTTTGATTATAATTTGCCTCTCCAAATAGATTTTTCAATATCGAATATAAAGTTCCATAATTTTCAAAGAAAGCTGTCAATGAATATGCATAAATATATGGAGGTACGGCAAAAGATAATATGAGAGCCCATTTAAAAAAATTACTTAAAGGGAATTTGTAAAAAGAAACTAAATAAGCCGTACTAGTTCCAATTAAAAAAGTTAAAACTAAAACACTAATCAGCAAAACTAGTGAATTAAAAATGTATTCAAACAAAAAAGTATCTTTTAGAATTTGATAATAATTTGATGTATCCTCAAAAAAACTAGTAAATACAGTAACAATTGGTATAGCAACAAAAATTGATACCAATAAAGAACTTAAAAACCAAAAATTTATTTTTTTTAAATACATTTTACCCTTTTATTCAGTGAACATAATCAATAGTAGGGTAAATGACTATTGAATTATGTTCACGTTTTGAAAATTAACTTTTTAAATCAAAAACATTAATGACACGATCAATATCATCATTTCTGATCTCAGATAATTTTCTATTATTTATTTTTTTTTTAATTTTTTCACATTGTGACATGCATGGCTCACAAGTTATCTGACCCTCTAGAGAACCACTATTGTCTGGAGAAATGTCTAAATTAAAATTAAATAAATTCTTTCTCACTTGTTCCTTACTTCCATCCAGCAGCTGTCATTACCTCTAATGCAGCAGCTTGATTTTTTCCATAGCTTGAAACTTTAGTTGTTAAATCTTGTTTAAAATCTAATCCTAAATTATTCACTACCAATGGATTTGGAGATACCCCAGCTATCATTGGAAACTCAAAAGTATTATTTGTAAAATGTTCCTGAGCCTCTGGTGATAATAAAAAATCAACAAGAGCAATAGCATTTGCTTTATTTGGAGCCCCTTTTACTAATGCTGCACAACTAATATTCATGTGTGTTCCTCTATCATTTTGATTAGGAAAAAATGCCTTAACTTTTTTAGCAGCCGCTTGTTGTTCTGCTCCTTTATTACCAGATAGCATTAGTGCCAAGTAATAAGTATTTGCTACAGCAATATCAGCTTCTCCAGCTGCAACTGCCATAATTTGAGCTCTGTCATTTCCTTTTGGTGTTCTTGCCATATTAGCAACAACTCCTTTAGACCATTCAGCAGCAGCTTTCTTTCCATTATTCTCAATCAATGAAGCTACAAGTGACTTGTTGTAAATGTTACTTGATTTTCTGATTACTAATCTACCTTTCCATTTTGGATCAGCTAGACCTTCGTATGTAAGACCTGATAATTCAGCACCACTAACTCTTTCTGGTGAATAGTAAATTATTCTTGCTCTTTTAGCTACTCCTACCCAGTGTGTAGTTCTAAAATTTTTTGGAACAGAAGATTTAATTGTTGGAGACACCAAACCACTTTGAGTCATTCCTTTAGCCTTAAAAGCTCCACATCTTCCAGCATCAGCAGTAATATAAAGATCAGCTGAAGAGTCAGTCCCCTCTTCAATCATTCTTTTTTCTAATGCACTGGCCTTTCCATTAATCAGGTTTACTTTAATTCCAGTTTTGTTGGTAAATTTGCTATAAAGCTCATTATCTGCTTTGTAATGTCTTGCATTGAAGATATTTACTTCATTTGCAATCGCAATAGACGAGACTATTAAAGAAACAAATAAACTTATTATTGTTACTTTTTTCATTGTATCCTTTTCTTTACCCTAATTGATTTGCGAATGAGAATTATTCTCAATGCGAATGATTATCAATCGCATATTTTGTCGCAGAATACAAGGACTATTTGATATTATTTATAGAGATTATTTTTATTTCCAGTCGCCGATTTTACTGAATAAGAAATTTCTAAAAGCTTGGACTCTCGCTGTGTTTTTTAAAGATTGTGGATAAACAAAGTGAGCTTCTGTAATAGGTCCTTCTACTTTTGGAAGTACTTTAATTACGTTGTTTGAATTTGATACTAAATATTCTGGAAGAGCTGCTAATCCCACACCAGACTCAACTGCTAATAATAATCCCATTACACTATTTACTCTCATGATTGTTTTTCTTTTCTTTCCATCATGCATTCCAATTTTTAATGCCCAATCAGGATTATAAACTGGAGAAGGTGCACCTTTACCAAATGATATAAATTTATGTTTATTTAAATCACCTATTGTTTTTGGCATCCCATTTTTCTCTAAGTACTTATTTGATCCATAAATATAGTATTTAATATCAACTAATTTTTTCTGAATATAATTAAGCTGTTTTGGTCTTCTCATGAAAATTCCTATATCAGCTTGTCTAGTACTTAAATCTAATTCTTTGTCATCAAAAACTAATTCAATTTCAATTTCAGGGTTAAGTCTCATAAATTCTTGAATTCTTGGAGTTAACCAGTGAGTTCCGAAACTTCTTACAGTTGTAATTGTTAATTTTCCTGTTGGTTTATTTTTTTGGTCCCCTAATGAAGTTTCCACTTCTTTAAGTTTACTAATTACTTCATGAGCTGTTTTAAATACATATTCACCATTTTCTGTAAGTGTTAATCCTCTTGCGTGTCTTTCAAACAATTGTACTTTTAAATCTTGTTCTAATGATTGTATTTGCCTACTAATAGCTGATTGACTAAGATTTAAGTTAACAGTAGCGTTTGTAAAGCTTCCAGCTTCTGCTACAGCATGAAAAATTTTTAATTTATCCCAATCCATTATTTATTTAAATCAACTAATACTCTTCCAGCAATTTCACCTTTTAAAATTTTTGGATAAGTTTCAACTAATTCCTCCAAACTAACAGTTAAAACTGATTTTTCAATTAAATCAAAATCAATTAATTTAGATGCCTCTCCCCAAATAAATTCTCTTCTCTTTAAACTACAATTAGCAGAGTCCATTCCCCAAACTTTAATACCTCTTAACATAAAAGGAAGTAAATTTGTATTTAGCTCATTGCTGTTTGCATTTCCACAAACTGCTATAATTCCATTTGATTTTGTTTGTGCTATTGCGTTTGCTAAAATTTTTCCACCAACAGTATCAACTACTCCATCCCATAAACCTTTATCTATCGGTCTTGGATCTTTATCAAATTCAGCCCTATTTATAATGTTTTTAGCACCTAACGATTTTAAATAGTCTGACTTAGAATCTTTTCCCGTAACTGCAGTAACGTTATAGCCTAATTTAGTTAAAGCCATAACTGCTAAACTACCAACCCCACCTGTTGCACCAGTTACTAAAACATCGTTAACTTTTTCTCCTAATAAAATACTTTCTCTTGCTTGAATAGCAAATGCACTCATTAAAGAAGTTAAACCTGCTGTTCCTAAAATCATCGCTTGTTTGCTGGTTAAACTATCTGGTTTTTTAACTAAAAAATCTCCACTTACTTTTGCAATTTGTGAAAACCCTCCAAAAAAAACTTCTCCTACTCTAAATCCAGTAAGAATTACCTCGTCACCTTCTTTAAATTTTGGATTATCGCTTCCGATAACAGTTCCAGAAAAATCAATTCCTGGAATATGAGGATATTCTTTAACTAATCTTCCTCCATTCTTTAGAATCATTCCATCTTTAAAATTCAAGTCCGAATAATCTACTTTAACTGTCACATCTCCATGTTTTAAGAAACTTTTATCTAAAGATTTTACCTCACGCGTAAAATTTTCGCCTTCTTGGTTAAGGACTATTGCTTTAAATTGATCCGACACACTAATCTTTTAGCGTAGTGCTGATAAATCGTAAATATCTATTTTGATAACTTAAATCTTCTTTGAACTGACCCAGATAGTAATTAGTAACTGTTGTTGCTTGCTCTTTTTTAATACCTCTCATTGTCATACACTGATGAGTTGAATCTATAGTTACTGCAACTCCTTTTGCATCTAAAGACTCCATTAACGTATTAGCTATCTGCATTGTAAGTCTTTCTTGTGTTTGTAGTCTTTTTGAAAAAACTTCAACTACTCTTGCTAACTTACTTAAACCAACAACTCTTTCTTTTGGAATATAGGCTACATGTGCTTTTCCTATAATTGGAGCCATATGATGTTCACAATGACTTTGTACTGAAATATTTTTTTGAACAACCATGTCATCATAACCTTCAACATCACCAAAAGTTTTATCTAAAACTTTGCTAGCATCCTCCTTATATCCTTTAAAATATTCTTTAAATGCTTTCATCACTCTCTTAGGAGTTTCCAATAAACCTTCTCTATTAGGATCTTCGCCTATCCAAGATAAAATAGTTCTAAATGCTTGCTCTGCTTCTTTGTCAGATACTTCTTTAGAAAGTAATTCTTTATCGTTTGTGTCTTTTACTAATTTCATAGGGCTTTTTTATACAGTAATTACTTCAATTTAAAAATATTTAATATATTTAGATATGTGCTACATAATCACCCAATATGTTCAAAAAAAGAGAAAATATCTACGATATTGAAGAGGGAAATCTTCTATCACCAAAATTTGATAATGATGGGTTAATCCCAGTTATTACTATGTGTTCAAAAACAAAGGATATTTTGATGCATGGATATATGAATGTAGAAGCTCTTAAAAAGACAATTGAAACTAAAGAGGCACACTATTTTAGTAGATCGAGAAAAGCTATCTGGCACAAAGGTAAAACAAGTGGTTTTATGCAAAAGGTTACTGAAATAAGAATTGATGATGATCAAGACTCAATATGGTTAACAGTTGATATCGGTGATGGAGCTAGTTGTCATGTTGGATATCGATCATGCTTTTACAGATCTATACCTATGGGATCAATTGAGAATGGAAGAAAAGTTAAAATGAAATTTTTGGAGAAAGAAAAAAAATTTGACCCTGATGAGGTTTACAAGGGCCAACCCAATCCTACTAAAATTTAATTATGAAGGTAATAAGACCTTTTGGACCATCAATCGCTAAAGTTTCTATCCCTGAAAATCTAATGAAAGAACTAAATGATTATCTTGATCAAATCATATCAAGTGATGAAAAAATTAAACTACAAGACCATGGAAATAAATTAGCTGGAAATGTTAGTCAAGAGTTTAGGTTAGAAAAAGATTTTATTAATTCATCTGGGTTAGAAAAATTTTTAAATATAAATGCTAAACATTGGATCAAGCAATCAGTTAACAAGGAAATAAATAAATTTGATATAATTGAAAGCTGGATAGTAAGACAATTTGAAAATGAATACAATCCACTTCACTCACATTCAGGTCATATATCTGGCGTTGGATACTTAAAAGTTCCAGACAGTTTTGGAGAAACAGTCCAAAAAAATAAATATGAAAATTTTAATGGTCATTTGCAATTAGTTCATGGCACAAAGATGTTTTTATCTCCAGTAATGCTAAATATTGAACCAAAGGTTGGGGATTTTTATTTTTTTCCAAACTATTTAATGCATACTGTTTATCCATTTAAAAATAAATCAGCTGAAAGAAGGTCTGTTTCATTTAATGCATTAATTGACGATGATATTTATGGTAGTATTGGTAAGTCATAAAATAATTTAAAAAAATTTAAAATTAGTTAATAATTATTTTTTGTAAAATGGATATAAAATTAGAACAAATTAGAGCTTTTGGGCCATCGATCTTAAAAGTTCAAATACCTGAAAAATTAGTTAACGACCTTAACTCATATGTTGATCAAGTTATAAATGATGAAAAAAAATCTAAAGATCTTAATCACGGAAAAAGATTGGTCGCAGATGTAAAACAAGAATTTGTTATTGAAAAAGATTTTACAATGAAAAGTGGCTGGGGAAATTTTTTAGGTACGTGTGTAAAAGCATGGATTAATAAAGAGATGGAAAAAGATATAACTAAATTTCAGATAATACAAACATGGATTGTGAGACAATTTCAAAATGAATTTAACCCAATACATTGGCATGGTGGTCACATTTCTGGAGCAGGATTTTTAAAGGTACCAAAGAATTTTGGAGATTTTTCACAGGAAAAAGGGAGCAATACTTTTCAGGGGGGGAATTTAAATTTTATAGATGGATCGCATAGATTTATGTCTAACTCAGTATTAAAAATAAAACCCAAAGTAGGAGATTTTTATTTCTTTCCAAATTATTTGATGCACACTGTTTACCCTTTCAAAGACACTAACGAAGAGCGAAGATCTATTTCATTTAATGCATATATAGATGAAGATATATTTAACGTATATGGTAGATAAAAATTTAAATAATTTAAATGTTTTAAATGAACAAATTGAAGAGTGTTCAAATGATCCTTTAACAGGCTGGTTTCGTGATGGTTGTTGTAACACTGATGAAAATGATCATGGCGTTCATACAGTTTGTGCAAAAGTAACAACTGAGTTTTTGGAATGGTTAAAAGAAGCAGGAAATGATTTGATTACCCCACATCCAGAATTTGGTTTTCCAGGATTAAAAGATGGTGATGGTTGGTGCGTGTGTGCTAGTTGGTACGCTAAAGCTGTTGAAGCAGGTAAAGGTTGTCCAATATTTCTAAAAAGAACTCATAAAAATACTCTTAAATATCTTCCAATTGAAACTTTAAAGAAGTTTGCAATAGACTTATCTTAATTACATATTTCCATATCTTGGACCACCACTACCTTCTGGTGTAACCCAAGTTATATTTTGAGAAGGCTCTTTGATATCACATGTTTTACAATGAATGCAATTTTGAGAATTAATTACAAATTTATTTACATCATTTTCTTTTTGAACTTCATAAACGCCTGCAGGACAATATCTTTGAGCAGGTTCATCAAATTTTTCTAAAGTATAATTTATTGGTAAATCGGGATCTTTAAGTTTTAGATGAACTGGTTGATTGTCTGCATGATTGGTTCCTGTTAGATAAACTGAACTTGTTTTATCAAAAGTTATTACATTATCGTATTTTGGATAATCTATTTTTGGCATTTGATTTGCAGGTTTTAATGTTTCATGATCAGCATGTTTATGTTTAAGTGTAAAAGGAAGTTTTCCTCTGAATAAAATTTGATCAATACCTGTGAAAATTATTCCTAAAATTAATCCCCAGCTAAAACTAGGTTTCACGTTCCGAGCTTCATAAAGCTCTTTATGTAACCAGCTATTTTTAAATTTATTTTCATAAATTGATAAATCTTTGTTTTCTTTTAAATATTCATTGATAGTTTCTGCCGCAATCATCCCACTTTTCATCGCTGTATGAGTACCTTTAATTTTTGGCATATTCAAAGTTCCAGCATCGCAACCAACTAGTAAAGCTCCAGGCATAAACATTTTTGGTAAACTTTGAAATCCACCTTCAATTAAAGCTCTTGCGCCGTAAGAAATCCTTTTTCCACCTTCTATTATTTTTTTTATTGCTGGATGCGTTTTAAATCTCTGAAATTCATCATAAGGTGATAAATGTGGATTTTTGTAATCTAGACCAATTACATAGCCCAGAAAAACTTGTTTATTTTCTGCATGATACATAAAACTACCACCATATGTATTGTTATCTAATGGCCATCCAGCTGTATGCATAACTAAGCCTTCTTCGTGATTTTTATCCTCTATTTCCCAAATTTCTTTAAAACCAATTCCGTATTGTTGAGGATCTTTACCTTTATTTAATTCAAATTTTTCAATCAATTGTTTTCCTAAATGACCTCTGCACCCTTCTGCAAAAACAGTTACTTTACCTAAAAGCTCAATACCAGGTTCAAAACTATCTTTTTTATTAAAATCTTTATCTATCCCCATATCTTGAGTAGCTACACCTCTAACTGATCCATCTTCATTGTATAAAATTTCACTTGCTGGAAATCCTGGAAAGATTTCTACACCTAGTGTTTCAGCTTGTTCAGCAAGCCATCTACACAAATTTGCTAAACTAATAATATAATTTTTATGATTTTGCTGTACCGCAGGTAGTAGCCAAGTTGGCCAACTTAAAGATTTGGTTTTTCCTAAAAATAAAAATTTTTCTTTAGTTACTTTTGTTTTAATTGGAGAATTTAATTCTCTCCAATTTGGTAACAATTCATCTAGAGCACGCGTTTCAAATACATTTCCACTTAAAATATGAGCTCCAATCTCTGATGCTTTTTCTAATAAACAAACATTTAGATTTGGATCTAATTGTTTTAACTTTATTGCAGTTGATAATCCTGATGGTCCTCCACCAATGATTACAACATCATATTCCATTGATTCTCTAGACATACTCTAGTTTTTAACTGTAAGGATTATTTTTGTATAGTGTTTAATTTGTTCAGCTCTTCCATGAACTGAGGCAGTGCCTCAAATAAATCAGCTTCAAGTCCATAATCTGCAACACTAAAAATTGGCGCTTCACCATCTTTATTAATTGCAACTATAACTTTACTTTCCTTCATTCCCGCTAAATGCTGAATAGCACCTGAAATTCCAACAGCGATATATAGATCTGGTACTACCACTTTTCCTGTTTGACCTACTTGATGATCATTACTTATGTATCCAGCATCTACTGCTGCTCTTGATGCTCCAATTGCTGCACCTAGTTTGTCAGCAATTTCTGTAATTAATTTAAAATTGTCCCCACTTTGCATTCCTCTGCCACCTGATACAACAATTCTTGCTGTTCCAAGTTCAGGTCGATCAGATTTAATTTCTTCTCTTTTGATAAATTTTGTATTTGAAAACTCTTCACTAGCATCCACTTTTTCAATTGGGGCTGATCCACCTGTACTCTCACATGGATCGAAAGAAGTGGGTCTGATTGTAACGCACTTTTTAGCATCATTACTCTTAATTGTTGCAAAAGCGTTACCGGCATAAATTGGTCTTAAAAAAGTATCTGTTGATATTACTTTAATGATGTCACTTACTTGCGATGTGTCAAGATGAGCTGCAATTCGTGGCATCAAATTTTTTCCAAATGTATTTGCTGAACAAACAATGTGAGAATAATTTTCTGCTAGTTTAACAATCACTGGGGCAAAATTTTCTGCTGTGAAGTTTTCATAGTGAGCTCCTTCTACACTCAATACTTTTTTTACTACTGGAAGTTCAGATAATTGTTTTGCAGCATCTGCAGAATTTTGACCAATAATTACAGCATGAACATCTGAATCGATTTGAGATGCTGCTGTAGCTGCATTAAGAGTAAATGGTCTTAATTCTTTATTATTGTGTTCTGCTATAAGTAAAACTGCCATTAAATTACCTTCGCCTCATTTTTTAACTTTTGAACTAATTCAGCAACATTTGCTACTTTTATACCTGCTTTTCTTTTTGGAGGTTCCTCTACTTTTAATTGTTCTAATCTTGGTGATACATCTACGCCTAAATCAGAAGCAGCAATTTCCTCTATAGGTTTTTTCTTAGCCTTCATTATATTTGGTAGTGATGCATATCTTGGTTCATTCAGCCTAAGATCACAAGTTACAATAGCTGGAACATTTATTTCAATTGTTTCAAGACCTTCATCTATTTCTCTAGTTACTTCTAATTTATTATCTTTAACATCAATCTTAGAGGCAAATGTTGCTTGTGGCCAATTTAATAAAGCACTCAACATTTGGCCTGTTTGATTACAATCGTCATCAATTGCTTGTTTACCCATAAATACTAAATCTGGTTTTTCTTTATCTACTATTTTTTGTAAAATTTTTGAAACAGCGAGTGGCTCTAGAATTCCATCAACTTTTACATGAATACCTCTATCTGCACCAACTGCTAAAGCTTTCCTAACTGTTTCTTGAGCTTTTTCTTCTCCAACAGTTACTGCAACTACTTCTGTAGCTTTACCAGCTTCTTTAATTTTTACAGCCTCTTCTATTGCATTATCATCAGGGGGATTGGTTGACATTTTAACGTTGTCAGTAACTACACCCGTTCCGTCTTCTTTAACTCTTATTTGAACGTTGTAATCAATAACCCTTTTTACAGCTACTAAAATTTTCATTAAGCTCTCAATAAATTGTTTTCTGAATCGTATGGACTCTCATCCAAAACGGTAGCGTCGTACATTTCACCTAATATATCAACTTGTAATTTGTCGCCCACATTCGAACAATCTGGTTTAACCATCGCGAGCGCTATTGATTTATCTAATCTAAATCCAAATTCACCCCCGGTTGCTCTTCCAACAACTTTTCCATCTTTAAAAATTGGATTATTTCCAAGCACATCTGCATCTTTAGTATTATGAACCTCTAAAGTAACTAATTTATTATCAAAACCCTTTTCTCTCCATTTGTTAAGTGCTTCTAAACCAATAAAGTTACCTTTGTTTGGATGGATAAATCTATCCAGGCCAGATTCGTATGGTGAATATTCAATTGATAATTCTGTGCCAACTAATTTATAAGATTTTTCAACTCTTAAACTATTCATAGCTCTAATTCCAAATGGTTTTATTCCTAAATCTTTACCAGCTTCCATTAATTTATCAAAAATGTGATTTTGATATTCAATTGGGTGATGTAATTCCCATCCAAGCTCACCAACAAAGTTTACTCTCATCGCATTTACTGGAGCGTAACCAACATTAACATTTTTTGCAGTCAGCCATTTGAAATTCTCATTAGAAAAATCATCAGTTGAAACTTTTTGCATTAATTGTCTGGCTTTTGGACCAGCTACAACTAAAACTCCTGTACTGTTAGTTAAATCTTCAAAAATAACAGATCCATCATCTGGCATCCATTTTTGTATCCAATCATGGTCCAATCTTAAATTTGCTCCAGCAGAAACTAGATAATAACTATTCTCTGCTTCTTTCATTATCGTAAATTCTGAATGCACCCCACCTTTAGTGTTCAAAGCATGACATAAATTTATCCTTCCAATATTTTTTGGAAGTTTATTAGCTACTAAATAATCTAAAAATTCTTCTGCTTTGGGCCCTTTAATTCTACATTTTGCAAATGCAGTCATATCTAAAAGACCCACGTTTTCTTTTACATTTTGACATTCTTTTTTAATAGCATCAAACCATTTCGATCTTCTGAATGACCAATCATCTTTTTGTTCCATACCATCAGTTGCAAAAAAATTAGGTCTTTCCCATCCAAATTTTTGACCAAACACAGCCCCTAAATTTTTCATTCGTTCATAACAAGGAGCTGTTCTTAGAGGTCTTGCTGCTGGTCTTTCTTCATCTGGATAATGGACAATAAATACATGACTATATGCTTCTTCATTTTTTGCTTTCAAATAAGATTTAGTTGCGTAGTTTCCATAACGTCTTGGTTCAACTCCTAACATATCAATTGTAGGTTCACCATCAACGATCCACTCTGCTAATTGCCAGCCTGCACCACCTGCTGCTGTTATTCCAAAACTATGTCCTTCATTAATCCAAAAATTTTTAAGTCCCCAAGCTGGTCCAACAATTGGATTTCCATCAGGAGTATAACAGATTGCTCCATTATAAACTTTCTTTACTCCAACTTCTCCAAACGCAGGTACTCTATGAATTGCTCCTTCTATGTGTGGAGCTAATCTATCTAAGTCTTCTTGAAATAATTCATATTCAGAATTTTTTGATGGCCCCTCTACATAACAAGCTGGTGCACCATCTTCATAAGGGCCTAAAATTAATCCTCCAGCTTCTTCTCTCATATACCATCTGCTATCACTATCTCTTAAGACTCCCATTTCTGGTAATCCATCTTTTTTTCTTTTTTGAATTGCAGGATGCGGTTCTGTAACAATGTATTGATGTTCAACAGGTATTACTGGAATATCTAATCCTACCATTTCACCTGTTTGTCTTGCAAAATTTCCAGAACAAGAAATAACATGTTCACACTCTATTGATCCCTTATCTGTTTCCACAATCCATCCATCTTTAGTTTGCCTCATTGATAGGACAGTTGTGTTTCTATAAATTTCTGCTCCTCTATTTCTTGCACCTGTTGCTAATGCTTGTGTTAAATCTGCTGGTTGAATATATCCATCTTCAGGATGTTGTATTGCGCCAACTAAATCATCTGTATGACACAATGGCCAAATTTCTTTTACTTGTTCTGGTTTCAAAAATTTAACATCTACTCCGATAGTTCGAGCGACACCTGCGTATTGATGGTATTCATCCATTCTATCTTTTGTACTTGCTAGACGAATATTTGAAACAACACTAAAGCCAACATTTTTTCCAGTTTCTTCCTCTAATGTTTTATAAAGATTAACTGCATATTTATGAAGTTGTCCAACTGAATAACTCATATTAAATAAAGGCAACAAACCTGCTGCGTGCCAAGTAGATCCCGAAGTTAACTCTTTTCTTTCAACCAGAACAACATCGGACCAGCCCTTTTTTGCTAAATGATAAAGGGCGCTTACCCCTACAACTCCTCCACCAACTACTACAACTTTAGTTTTTGTTTTCATTCAGGGATTCCTACTAAATTTTTAATTGTTACGAAACAAAAATGTATATGTGGACAATCAAATTGAGCTTCCAAGAGGGATTGGACTGGATACCATTGTGGTTAACCAACAGTCTTTCAAAGTTCCCTCAGAGGTGTACTTTTCAACTTGCCAATTGAATTTGTGATAAATTTTGTCCTTATCGAGAATGATAACTTCAAATTGAGCCCATTTGTCACTACTTCCAAGTTCAGT
>CACEEO010000011.1 GCA_902558585.1 uncultured Pelagibacteraceae bacterium
CAATTATGGGTCTGTAACCAGTACAACGACATAAATTACCGGATATAGAATCTGATATTAATTCATTATTAAGATTTTTATTATTTTTAAACATTGAAAATAACGACATAACAAATCCTGGTGTGCAGAAACCACATTGAGAGCCATGAAATTTCACCATTGCATCTTGCACAGGATGAAGTTGTCCATTTTTAGAAACTAAATCTTCTACAATTATAAGTTGTTTACCATTCAGTGTTGGGACAAACGAAATACAAGAATTAATTGCTTTATATTCAATTTTATTATCAACTAATTCACCTAAAACAATTGTACATGCGCCACAACCACCTTCTGAACATCCCTCTTTAGTTCCGGTCTTTTTTAATTCAGTTCTAATATAATTAAGTAACGTTTGATTTGGATCAGGATTTTTGATTACTATAAGCTTGTCATTTAATAGAAATTTAACAGAACTCGATATCACTTAACTACCTCTATAAGTAGAATAACTCCAAGGTGAAACAAGTAAAGGAACATGATAATGCTGTGAGGGATCTGAAATACCAAATCTTATAACAACATCATCCAAAAATGGTACATCGCTAGCTGAAGATGTATTTTTAAAATAGTCACCAATATGAAAAATTAATTCATATTTACCCTTAATGAAAACATCTCCCTCTGCTAATGGTGAATTAGCTCTACCATCATCATTGAGTTTTGTTGACGTTAATTTTTTTCGTTCTGAATTATTAATATAAAACAACTCAACTAGGATACCTTTGCCAGGTTTACCAGAATACACATCTAAAACATGAGTTGTGAGCTTTGTCATAAAATTATAGTATCATTTAATTTCAAACTTAAATTTTTAAAAGTTATATGAGAACAATAGATAACATTAACGATCTTAACAAGTCTGATTTTTTGTCTATATTTGGTAATGTTTTTGAAAAAACTGAGTCAGTTGCTATGGAAGCTTTTGAGTCAAAACCATTTAAAAACTTTGAAGATATTGTGTTTAAAATGCTTGATATTTATGAAAATTACGAAAAAAATAAAATTTTAGAGATTTTAAATGCTCATCCTGAGCTTGCTGTAGCAAAAAAAATGACCTCTGAATCTATATCAGAACAAGCCTCTGCAAAATTAAACCAATGTTCTAATGATGAATATGAAGAATTTAAAAAATTAAATTCAGAATATAAAAAAAAGTTTAATTTTCCTTTTATAATTGCTGTAAAAGGCAAAGATAAAAATGAAATTTTGAATAATTTTAGACAAAGAATACAAAGTGATGTAGAAAGTGAATTCCTTGAAGCGAAAAAACAAGTAAAAAAAATCGCAACCTTTCGTTTGAATGAAATAAATAAAAAATGAAAAAATTTATAAGTGCAAAAATGATTAATTTAGCGGATCCAAGAATTGGATCTAAAATTATATTTAAGACTGACGATTTTTTTGCAGCTGCTCACAGAATATTAAACATCGAAACTCCAGTTTTTAAAGATGGACTATTTGATAAACATGGTAAATGGATGGATGGATGGGAAACAAGGAGAAGAAGATCAAAAGGTTTTGATTATTTAATTTTAAAACTTGGTAAACCTGGAAAGATATTTGATATAGACATTGACACAACACATTTCAATGGAAATCAGCCCACACATGCTTCGTTAGAGGGTTGCTTAAGTAAAACAAAGCCTAATAAGAAAACAAAATGGATTTCTTTACTGAGCAAAAAAAAACTTGGGCCAAGCCGAAACCATAGCTTCAAATCAAACAACAAATCTGTTTTTAATTATATAAGACTAAACATTTTTCCAGATGGTGGAGTTGCAAGACTAAGGCTTTATGGAAAAATTGAAATGGAGAAAAACTTTTTAAATAACAAAACTATCAACCTTACATCTGTTTTAAATGGCGCTTCAATTATTGGTTGTAATAATGAACATTTCGGCAGGGCTGAAAATATCATAGCACCTGGTAAAGGAAAAAATATGGGAGATGGTTGGGAAACGAGAAGAAGTAGAGGAAAAAACTTTGATTGGCTTATAATAAAATTTGGAAAACCAGGATTAATAAAAAAACTAGAGATAGATACCCATCATTTTAAAGGAAACTACCCCGATAGTTGTTCAATTCAAACTGCAAGCATTTTAAAAGATCAGTCCAATAAATCAATTGTCAATAATTCAAAAAATTGGAAGTTTATTTTAAATAAGTCAAAACTGTCAGCTCACAAGAAACATATTTTTAAAAAATTCTTAATTAAGAGAAGTAAGGAAAATTATCTTAAAATAAATATCTATCCAGACGGTGGAATTTCAAGAATAAGGGCATTTGGAAATTTTGTGAAATGAAAGTAATAACAGCAAAAAAAATTACTAAAAAAAATTTTTCTAAATTTGGTCAATTAATAGATACGTCAAAAAAAAATCCTATAAATATTAATGATGGATATGCAAAAAGATTTGATAATTTGATAAATTTAGATGCATCTAAAAATAAAGGGAAAGCAATTGTTAGTATTTTTAAAGCAAAAAAAAGAAGGTTTCCTATGAAAATTGATATGATGGAAAAACATCCTTTAGGAAGCCAAGCTTTTATACCAATGGAAGATACAAGATTTTTAGTGTTTGTAGCACCAAAAGGAGATAAACCAGATGTAAATAAAATCCAATCCTTTTTAGTCCCAAAACAAACTGGGGTTAATTACAATGCTGGTATTTGGCACTTTCCGTTGATTTCTATGAAAAATATGAATTTTCTAATTGTTGATAGAAAAGGAAAAGGAAACAATCTCGTTATTTATAAATTTAAAAAAGATAAAATTATTTTGAAAAAATGAAAAAAAAATACCCAAGAGATTTAGTGGGATATGGTTCCAAAAAAATTAAGGTAAAGTGGCCTGGTAATGCTAAGTTGGCTTTGCAATTTGTGCTTAATTACGAAGAGGGAGCAGAGAATTGTACTCTTAATGGTGATGAAACTTCAGAAATATTTTTATCAGAAATTATAGGAGCAAAACCAATTAAAGGTCGACACTTAAATATGGAATCAATTTATGAATATGGATCAAGAAGAGGGTTTTGGAGAATTCACGATCTATTTAATAAAAAGAAAATTCCACTTACTATTTTTGGAGTTGGTATGGCATTGGAAAGAAATAAAGAAGTTTGTTCGGCTATAAAAAAAGCAAATTATGAAGTTGCTAGTCATGGGTGGAGATGGATTGACTATCAAAATGTATCAAAGAAAAAAGAAAAGAATGATATGAAACTTGCAGTAAAATCTATAAAAAAAATTTTTGGCAATCAACCTGCTGGTTGGTACACTGGTAGGTGTAGTGAAAATACTCTAGATTTAGTAATTGATAATGGTAGTTTTTTATATTGTAGCGATACATACAGTGATGATCTTCCTTATTGGATAAAAAAAGGTAATAAAAAACAGCTAATGGTTCCTTACACACTTGATAACAATGATATGAGGTTTGCAACCAATCAAGGATTTAATTCAGGTGAACAATTTTATAATTATTTAAAAGATAGTTTCGATGCACTTTATGAGGAAGGAAAAACTTCACCTAAGATGATGTCAGTTGGCTTGCATTGTAGATTAATTGGAAGACCTGGTAGAATACAGTCTCTTAAGAAATTTTTAAACTACATCACGAAATTTAAGGATATTTGGGTCTGCAAAAGAGTAGATATAGCTAAACATTGGATAAAAAATTACAGTTAAAATTTTTATTATTGTTCCGCAGCTATAGAAGTATAGTGAGCAACCGCTTCTATTTCCTCATCAGTTAGTATACCCTCCATTGCGGGCATTACTCCTATACCGTTTCTAACTGCCATTATAATTCTTTGAATATCAGGTCTAATTTCATTTAAATTTGGACCAACCATTGCTTTCGATCCAGCATCTGAAAGCATATGGCATGCTGCACAATTTCCGGCCTCCAGAAAAACTTCTTTTCCCTTATTAAACAATTCATCAGCATTAACGTGGGTTAATGAAGAAAATATCAAAAATAATGATGCACTAAAGAAATTTAAAAATAATTTTTTCACATAAATTTGGTATCATAATTAAAAAAATTTAAAAAGGAGAATTATGAAAGCTTATTGGGTTGCAAATTATACTGAAATAAAAGATGACGAAAGACTTAAAAAATATGCCATTAAAGCAAAAGAAGCGGTTGAAAAATATTCTGGAAAAATAATAGCGAGAAGTGCAAATAATGTAACTTTGGAAGGTAGGGAAATGGTTAGAGTAGCTCTTGCAGAATTTCCAGATATTGAAACAGCAAAAAATTGTTACAATTCCGAAGAGTATGTTGAGGCTAGAAAACATTTGGAAAATAATGCTACTAGAGAACACATAATTTTTGAGGGAATGTAAGCTAATAAAGGCTTAATACTGAATAGGTTCTGGATCTATACTTCTCCATAAATACCAAGTCGCTACAGAACAGTAAGGGGAAAACTTTTTGTTTAAATATTTCACGTAACTTTCAGGTGGAAGATATTTTTTATTAAAATTTTTTGAAATAGCTCTTAACAAGCCAATATCTTGGATTGGCCAAATATTAGGACGATTATAAGTAAATAATAAAATCATTTCTGCTGACCATCTTCCAATTTGTCTTAATTGAGACAGATAAATTATGGCATCTTCATCAGACATTTTTGAAATAAGTCTTGGATTAAAATCTTTACTTAATATTTTTTGGGCTAAACTTTTTATTCCTTTCACTTTCTGTCTGCTTAGACCACAACTTTTGAGTTGAATAGTAGATAACTTGCTTACTGTTTTTGGGTTAATTTTATTTTTGCATTTTTTTTTAAATTTTAAAAAAACTGAATTAGCAGCAGCTACACTAATTTGTTGTCCAATTATACTTTTACAGAGAGAGAAAAAAACATCTTTTCTTGAAGTTAGCACTGTCTCTGAAGGGGATTTATATTTTGTAATCAAAGAAGACATGATTTTATCTTTTTTAGATAAATATTTTTTTGCTTTATTCCAATATGATGGGGTTTTACTCATGTCGTGAAACTGATAACTTTTTTTTCAAATACATCTCTCTTCTAAATATAATAATAGATGAAACTATAACTAATAAGGCACCTAATAAAGTTTTAGAAGTTGGTATTTCATTCCAAATAAAATATCCAAAAATTATTGCAAATACTAATCCAAGATATTTTAAAGGGGAAACTAAACTTACTTCTGAATATTTGTAAGATTGTGATAACCATAAATTAGCAAGACCACCTAATATACCAACCATTGATAACAAAAATAAATCTAGTAAACTTGGCAAGATCCATCCCTGATAAAAAGATAAAAAACTTAGAAGCATTATCGAGAATGAAAAGAAAAAACTAATTAACCAAGCAGGCTCGGTTGATGATAATTTTCTTATAGCAATAGCTACGTAAGATAAGCCTAAGCAAAAAATTATTGGATAAATATAATATAAATTTAAAGAGCTAAAACCTGGCTCAGTGATGAAAATTATACCAACAAATCCTACTAAAACTGCTAACCATCGATAAATACCAACTTTTTCTTTTAATAAAAAAATTGAAAATATTGTTATAAATATTGGTGCTGCAAAAGAAATACTTACAACTGTTGCCAAAGGCAAATTTCTTAATGCTATAAATATAGAAACCAAAGCAATTAATCCTGCTAAACATCTTTTAAAATGAAGAAATGGTCTAGTTGTTTTGTAAAAATCTAAATATCTATCTTTAGGAATAAGAAATAAAATAGGAATTATTCCACAAAATCCTCTGAAAAATAATACTTGTCCAACGGGATAATCCTCAGACCACTTAACAATCACATCCATAAGTGAAAATGCACATACCGATATGAACATGTAAAAAAAGCCTAATTGATTTTTTGATAGCATATGATTAACTTTAGATTAATTAAGTTAATTATCAATGGAAATAGCAATTTTAGGATTAGGATGTTTTTGGGGACCAGAAATTAAGTTTAGTAAACTTGATGGAGTTATAAAAACAGAAGTAGGTTATTGTGGAGGTCATAATGCTGAAACTAATTACAAAGAAGTATGCACAGGCACAACAAATCATGCAGAAGTAGTAAAATTAGATTTTGATCCTAAAGTAATATCTTACGAGAAAATTCTTGAATATTTTTTTGAAATTCATGATCCAACAACTTTAAATTCTCAAGGACCAGATTTTGGAACCCAATATAGAAGTGAAATATTTTATTTAAATGATCAGCAAAAAATTACTGCTGAAAAAATAATAGAAAAAGAAAATGTCAAATTATCAGGAAAAGTAGTAACAAAAACTTCTTTAGTTAAAAATTATTGCCCAGCTGAAGAGTATCATCAAAGATATTTGGAAAAAAGATAAAATGTCTTTAGTTGATACAAGTTGGTTAGAAAATAATATTGATAAAGTAAAAATTGTTGATTGCTCATGGCATATGCCTCAAACTCAAAGAAACGGTTTTGCGGAATATACAGAGGAACATATTCCAAATGCTATTTTTTTTGATTTAGATAAAAATTCCAAATTAGATACCGATTTACCACATATGCTTACCGATACTAAATCTTGGGAAAAAATAATGAGCAATATGGGTATAGAAAATAATGATCGAATAGTAGTTTACGATAACTCTGATGTTATTAGTTCTTGTAGATGTTGGTACAATTTAATTTATTATGGACATGACCCTAAGCTAGTTCATGTTCTGGATGGTGGATTAAAAAAATGGAAAAAAGAAAATAAACCTACAGATAACAAAGAAGTAACCAATCAAACTTCAAAGTATATATGTAAAGAAAATATAGAACTAGTTAAAAATAAAAAACAAATAGATGAAAATATTGATACAGGTAAATTTAATGTAGTTGATGCAAGAAGTAGAGAAAGATTTGAAGGCAAAGTTGCTGAACCAAGGAAAGGTCTTAGAAGTGGTTCAATAAAAAATTCTTTTTGTCTACCCTTTTCTGAATTAGTAAACGAAGACCATACTTTCGTTAGTAAGGATAAAATAATGGAAAAATTTAAGTCCTTTAAATTTGAACATGATAAAAATCTAGTATTTTCATGTGGTTCTGGAGTGACTGCAAGTGTATTGGCACTAGCTTATTCTTTAATAAATGCTAAATATATGCCGACAATTTACGATGGCTCTTGGGCTGAATACGGAAAAAATTAACTTATGAAAACATCTACAAAAATAACAAGTATAGTAATAATATTTTTCTTAATCATTGCAACAGTGATCATTGGAAGAACAATGATAGGAAATCATTTCAAAAAAAAATTTAGTAAAAGACCGCCTCCTGGAATAATAATAACTACTACTCAAGAAAGAGTTTTTGAAAATATTGTTAGTACCTATGGGACTGCAACTCCAATTCAAACACAATCATTTAAAATTGAAAAATATGAAATATTAAAACCTATAAAATTTAATCAAAAAGTTAAAAAGGGTGATGTAATTGCTGAGCTTAAAAATCGAAAAGTAATTGCTCAATTTGACGGTGTTATTGGAAAAAGAGAATTTTCGGAAGATATAGAGGTTTCAAAATCTTCGATATTAATTAATCTTGAAGATACTAGCTCAATATATTGTGATGTAGATATACCTGAAATTTTTGTACCATTTATTAAGGTTGGTCTGCCAGTTGATATTAAATTTTCTGGATATAAAAATAAAATTTATAAAGGTGAAGTAGACTCTTTTGCTAGCAGGATAAGTGAAGATACAAGAGCTTTAGCAACAAGAATTAAGATGGACAATTCATCAGGTGAAATATTACCTGGCTCATTTTTAGAAATATCAATTAAATATGATGTTAGAAATGGCTTAAGTGCTCCTGACACTAGTACAATTGTCGAAGGTGAAAATGTTTTTATTTATAAAGTAGATGAAAAAAATAAAGTAATGAAAACAAAAGTAACCATTGGTGATAGATACTTAGGTTTTGTAGAAATATTAGATGGATTAAATAATGGAGATAAAATTGTTGCAGAAGGAACAAAAAAAGTAAGACCAAATTTAACAATCAGACCTATAGAGAAAGGTGCTAAAAAAAAACAAGGAAATTCTAGCTGGGGTAAAAAAGATAAATCAAAAAAAGCTGAAGAAAAAAAAGGTAAATTTGATTGGTTGAAAAATATTTTTAAAAAATCAGATAAAGAGAAAAAATAATTAAATGTATATAACTGAAGTTAGCATTAAACGACCTGTGGTAGCTTGGGTCATGTCTTTAATATTAATTATTTTTGGTATTTTTGTCTTTTTAGAATTGCCAGTAAGAGAACTTCCTGATGGTATACAGCCTCCGGTAGTTCAAGTTCAAACTGATTATAAATCTGCTTCAGCTGAAATTGTTGATGAAGAAATAACTCAAAAATTAGAGGATGTAATTGGTGGAGCTGAGGGTATCAAAAATATTGACTCAAGTTCTCTAAATGGAAGAAGTAGGATTAATATTCAATTCAACACAGACATTGATTTAGATGATGCTGCTAATGATATTAGGGAAAGAGTTGCAAGGGTTGTAGATAATTTACCAAGTGAATCGAACCCTCCGCAAATTTTAAAACAGGCAGCAGGTTTTACAACTACAATGTGGGTAGCTTTATCATCTCCAACTTGGAATGATTTAGATCTTGGAGATTATGCTGAAAGATATTTAGTAGATGCATTCTCAAGCGTACCAAACGTAGGTCGAATTTTAGTTGGTGGATTAAGAGAGCTTAGTGTTAGAGTTTGGATAGATCCAATAAAATTAGCTGCAAACGATCTTACAATTCAAGAAGTTGAAAGAGCTCTTAGAAATGAGAATATAAATCTTCCAGCTGGAACCTTAGAAGCTAATAACAAAGACTTAACTTTAAACATTGATAAATCTTATTCTAATATTGATACAATTAAACAATTGCCACTTAAGAAAAATAAAGAAAAAGTTATCATTTTATCTGATGTGGCTAATATAGAGTTTGGACCTGTTTCAGAAAAAACTTTATTTAAAGCACAAAGAAAAAATGCAGTAAATTTAAAAACTGTTGGTATTGGTATTTATGCTAAAAGTGGTGCATCAACGGTAGAGCTTTCTAAACAAATAAAAACTAAAATCAAAGAACTTAACAAATCCTTACCTGATGGATTAAAGTTAGAAATAGCATTTAACAGAGCAACCTACATTGGTGCTGCAATAGAAGAAGTATATAAAAGTTTAATAATTGCATTTGTATTAGTTGTTTTAATTATTTATCTTTTTTTAGGTAACCTTAAAGCGGTAATAGTTCCTGCGGTTGCTTTACCAGTTAGTCTTATTGGATCATTTCTGGGGTTATATATATTTGATCTATCAATTAATATTTTCGTATTACTAAGTTTCATTCTAGCAATTGGTATAATCACTGATGACTCTGTGATCATGACTGATGCGATCTATACAAGAATTGAAAATGGTGAAACACCTTTAGTGGCTGCTTACAAGGGTTCTAAACAAATTACATTTGCAATTATTGCAACGACTTTAATTCTTATAGCAGTATTTTTACCTTTAATTTTTATTAAAGGAATATCAGGAACATTGTTTAAAGAAACAGCAATAGCCTTATCATTTTCAATTGTTGTATCTTCTTTTGTCGCATTAACATTATCTCCAATGCTAGGAAGTAAATTTTTAAACAAAAAAGAAAAAGTCAATTTCTTTGTAAAAAAATTTAACAATGGATTTAAATCTTTTACAGGATTTTATGTAAATTCACTTAAATATTGGGTCAATAAACAAAAAACTATTTCAATATTTATAATTTTAATTATTGCTGCCTCAGCTTATTTGTTTAGTTTTTCCAAAAAAGAATTAATACCAATTGAAGATAGGGGTGCTTATTTAATTATTGGGTCAACTGATGAAGGAAGTTCATTTGAATATACCCAAGAAAAAGCGCAGATAATTGAAGGAAGAATATTAAGATTATTGCAGGCAGAAGACAGTCCATATGCAAGACTAATAATGAGAGTTCCTGGTTTTGGAAGATCTGCAACGTCTTATAACAGTTTTATAATTATTGCATTACTTGATGAGTGGAAAAATAGAGAAAAAGGTAGTCAACAAATACTAAGGGAAGCTATCGGACAAGTGGTTTCTGTACCTGAAACTTTTGCTTTTCCAATTTCTCCACAATCAATAAGAGTATCTAGTTATAATAAGCCTGTTCAAATGGTCATATATGGATCTAGCTATGAAGAATTAGAAGAAATTCAAAATAGTGTCTTAAGAGAATTAAGAAAAAATAGAAATATGTCTAGAATTGAAAGTGATTATACAAAAAATAAACCCGAGGTTAAATTAATCACTAATAAAAATAGAGCAAATGATTTGGGAGTTTCAACAGAAAATATAGGTAGAACTTTAGAAACTCTTTATGGAGGAAAAAGAGTAACAACTTTTAGTAAAGAAGGAAGAGAATACCCAATTATTTTACAACAATATTTAGCAGACAGAAGAGATAAAGATGGGTTGTCAAAAATTTTTGTTAGATCTGAAACCACTGGTAAACTTGTATCTGTTGCAAGTTTAGTTGAGTTTAAAGAGAAAGGCACTGCTGAAGCGCTTCCAAGATACAATCGTCAAAGAGCAGTTACAATTTCTGCTGCGCTTGCAGAAGATTACACTCTAACAGAGGCTATCAAATACCTGGAAGATGTCATGATTAGAGTTGCTCCTCAAAATCAAATCACCTGGAAAGGAAAATCTGAAGAGTTAAAAGAAACAACAAATGAAATATACTTAATTTTTGCTCTTGCTTTGTTAACTGCCTATTTAGTAATGGCAGCAACATTTAACTCTTTTGTTCATCCATTTATTATTATTTTAACAGTTCCACTAGCTGTATTTGGTGGATTAGTATTTATTTTATTTTTAAATAGTTCAGTAAATATTTTCTCTCAAATCGCTTTAATTATACTGATTGGTATATCCACAAAGAATAGTATTTTGATTGTAGACTACACAAACCAGATAAGAACTACCGGCGTTAAAATTCAGGACGCTATAATTAAAGCTTGCCAACTTAGAATTCGACCAATCATAATGACCTCACTTAGTACAATGATAGCAATGCTTCCATTAGTTATTGGAAATATTGGCCCAGGTGCAGGTGAAGGCTCTAGATTAGCTGTGGGTTCTACAATTTTAGGAGGAATGATTATTTCAACCTTCTTTACTTTATACGTAACTCCAACAATGTATTTAGCTCTTGCAAAAAATACCAAGCGAATTGATGCGGTTGATATTGAGTTAAAAAAACAGCTAAATTAAAAAATAATATATTTTGAAGTTGATAAAGAATTTTTACATTCTGATAATTGTTGCTTATAAATATTTGATTGTTTCTCCACTCTTTTGGCTAGATTAATTACTTTTTTATTTTTTTTATAATTTTTATAGTTACCCCACCCTTCATGATAAGCAATATACTGCTTGAAAGCATCTTTTTTTGAAACTTTTAAAATTTTTTCAGTTTTATTGGTATACCAGCCAATAAAATCTACACTATCTTTAAATCTTGTTCTGACGGCAAGCTTATTCCCAGTTTCTTCTTTATATTGTTTCCATGTTCCTTTTACGGCCTGTGAATACCCTAAAGAACTTGATGGTCTCTTATAAGGCACTACTTTAAATAATTTCTGTCTAGGGGGTTTGGCTAACCAGTCAAAACTAGATTCCATTTTTATAATTGCAAGCTGTAAATAAATTGGGGTTCCCCATTTTTTCTCAGCTTTTTTTGCATGTTTGTACCACATGTATCTTTCATTAAATATAGAACAACTATCTGCTGTATTTTTAGGTACAGATGAACAACCTGAAATAAAAATTATTAAAATAATTAAATAATTAATTTTTAATGTTTTCATTTTTTTTAAAAAAATAAACAATAATTGTTATTATAATGACACCTATAAGATTTCCAAATAAATCGGGAATTTCAAAACTTCTTTCAGGTATAACGTAGTGCAGTATCTCAAGTATTATTGATAAAAATATTAAATAAAAAGTAAGTAATATAAATTGAGACGATTTATTAAATGTTAAATAACTGACAACAGAAAAAAGGACAAACGCATACAAGTGATTAGTCGAAATTATAAAATCTGCTGTTATTTGTGGTTGTAATTTGCAATCATCGTATAATAAACAACCAAGCAAACTACCAGGATATAAATATAAAACTATCAAAAAGAAATTGAATAAATAAAAAATAAATTTATATTTCGAAAAAAAATTAATCATTAATAATATAGTTTTATTTATCAAATTGATCTAAAAGATAAACAAATGAGTTATTTAATTTTAGTTAGACATGGTCAAAGTATCTGGAATCTAGAAAAGAAATTTACTGGATGGGTGGATGTAGATTTAACGGAAAATGGGCAATCAGAGGCAAAAAAAGCTGGCCAACTTATAAAACAAGAAAATATCGAAATTAATCTTTATTATTCATCTTTTCAATTAAGAGCAAAAAATACTTTAAAAATAATACAAGAAGAATTGAAAGATTTTAAAAAAGTAATAAGTGCGTGGGAATTAAACGAAAGGCATTATGGTGCTCTGACTGGATTAAATAAAGATGAAATGAAAAAAAAACTTGGAGAAGAAAAAGTTCATCAATTTAGACGTTCTTGGGATCTTAGACCTGACCCTTTAGATAAAAAAAATCCATATCATCCGCTAAATATTGAAACTTATAAAGAAATTTCTTTAGAAAATATTCCTGACACTGAGTCACTAAAAGATACATATGAAAGAGTAATAAAATTTTATAGCAAAGAGATAGAAAACAAAATAAGTGAAAATATTCTCATTTCTGCTCATGGAAACTCCATTAGAGCTCTTTGCAAACATTTGTTCAATTTAGATGATAATGAGATCTCTAAACTTGAAATTCCTACAGGAAACCCACTTTTAATTGAATTAGAAAACGGCAAAATTTCTAATTGCAAATATCTTGATCAAGATAGAGCTAAAGATCTTTTAGTTTTTTAAAAATATCCAAATCAGTTAAATGATAAAAGTCTTTTTGACTTTCATAACCAAATAACTTTTTTTGGTCTAATAAATTATTCCAAATTTCCAAAATTGAGTAATTTTCTATTTTCTGTTTAATAAATAATTTTTTATTAATTATTTGACATCCAATGTAAATAAATTCTTTTTCAGCCTCTTTGTTAATTAAATTATTTTTTAAATTAAAATCTCCTTTTAACTTTTTATCAAAACTAAATTTTTTATTTACTAAAAGAAGAATGTTTTCTAATTTTTCAGAAAAATACATTTTTTCCATTTTTAATATCTCATCTTTATAGTTATTGCTCCAGATAGTATCTGGATTAAAAATTATAAAATCCTTTTCATTAGAGTCTTTAATCATATTTTGAATACCTCCCCCTGTATCTAAAATATGCTTACCATCCTCAATTATTTTGATATCCAAATTAAAATTTTTACTGTTTAAAAACACTGAAAATTGATCTTTTAAATAAAAAGTATTTATTAAGATTTTTTTAATACCTAGTTTTTCGATTAAATTAATACATCTTTCCAGCATACTTACATCTTTAATCTCTAATAAGGGCTTAGGAGTATTTAAAGTAATGGGGTTTAATCTTTTACCAAAACCTGCACATAAAATTAAAGCTGTATTTATTCTCACTACCTTACCTTATAAATTTTGGAAAATTATTTTTTAATAGCAACATCAAATTATTGAATTCATTTTGCTCTTTAATTCTATAATTGATCAATTCCCAAGCGTAGGGAATTAATTTAAGATATTTTTTTTTATTATCTCTAACAGCTAAACGCATAAATATACCAATTATTTTTAAATTCCTTAAAACAGATAAAATTTCAAAATCTTTTTTAAATTTTTCTAAATCAATTTTTTGATTAGTTTTGACGTAAAACTTAAATACTTTCCCTTTTAATTCATTGGGTGTTTTTAATCTTACGTCGTCAATTAAGGATGCTAAATCGTAAGCTCTATTACCAATTAGTGCATCTTGACTATCTATTACTGCAATTTTTTTATTGTGATAAATAAAATTTGAAACATGAAAATCTCTATGAACAAATGTATCATTTTTGTAATTTAATTTTGATAATAAATTTTTTACCTCTAATTTAAATTTCTTTTTAAATTTAATACTTTTGAATTTAGATAATTTCTTTGGTGCATACCAGTCACAAAAAAGTTTAGTTTCATCAAACAAAATTTTGTTATTATATTCTTGAACTTTATATAATTTGTTTTTAAAATTTTTTACTTTTTTATCTTTTATTAATTGTATTTTATTTAAAATTTTTATTATCTTTTTAAAAATGACATATTTATTATTCTTTTTGTTTTTTAAAATTTGAAACAAAGTTTGATCTCCAAAGTCATTTATTTCTATATAATTATTAATGTAATTTTCACTTAATAGAATTGGTGCTAAAATTTTATTTTTAATTAAAATTTTATTTATCGCATCGTAAATTAAAAGATTTTTTAACTTTTCTTTCTTGGATACTACAATAATAGATTTATTTTTTCTGTTTCTATAAAATTCTCTAAAAGACGCGTCACCTTTTATTTTTTTCAATTTTGCTAAGCTTTTCATCAAAATAGGTTTCAATTTAAATTTTTATATCTACAATCCTATCATTTAATTGATTTAAATAATTAAATGTTAAAGTTATAAATTTTATATCTTGTTTATCAGCAATCAATTGTGGCCATTCTATAAGTGTTATTAATTTATTATCTTTTTCAAAAATATCTAAATTATTGAGATCTTCTTTCCTATTAATTCTAAATAAATCATAATGTTTTATTCTTATATCTTTTACCTGATACTCATTTAATAAACTAAAAGTAGGGCTTGTAATTTCTGTTTGTTTTAAATTATTTATTTTTTGATACTCATTTATAAAATATTTAACAAAGGTTGTTTTACCAACGCCCATCTCTCCATATAAAAAAATAAACTCGCCACCTTTCAGATATTTTGTAAATTCTTTAGCTAATTCTTTAGTTAACTTCTCTGAAGTGATATCGATTGTGCTATCTTTAATAGCGATAGGCATCTGGTTTGAAAGGACCTTCTGTTCCAACGCTTATATAATCTGCTTGCTCTTTTGATAATTTTGTTAGTTTTGCTCCAACCTTTTTTAAATGCAGAGTTGCTACTTTTTCATCTAAATGTTTTGGAAGTACGTAAACTTTATTTTCATAATTTTTATTATTGTGCCAAAGTTCTATTTGAGCAATTACTTGATTAGTAAATGATGCGCTCATTACAAAACTTGGATGTCCTGTTGCACAACCAAGATTAACTAATCTTCCTTCAGCTAAAAGAATAATTCTTTTACCACTTGGCAACTCTATTTCATGCACTTGAGGTTTTACCTCAGTCCACTTATAATTTCTAAGAGCTTCAACTTGTATTTCATTATCAAAGTGACCAATATTACATAAGATAGCTCTGTCCTTCATATCTCTCATATGATCTGCAGTAACAATGTCTTTGTTACCTGTTGCTGTTACAACAATATCAGCTCTACTTATAGCCTCCTCCATTAATACCACTTCATAACCTTCCATTGCAGCTTGGAGAGCACAAATTGGATCTGCTTCTGTAACTAAAACTCTAGCTCCACTTTGTCTTAAAGATGCAGCACTTCCTTTTCCAACGTCTCCAAAACCAGCAACAATAGCAATTTTTCCAGACATCATTACATCAGTAGCTCTTCTTATCCCGTCTACTAAACTTTCTCTACATCCATATAAATTATCAAATTTTGATTTTGTGACAGAGTCATTCACGTTTATTGCTGGAACTAAAAGAGATTTATCTTTTTCCATTTTATTAAGTGCTTTAATTCCAGTAGTAGTCTCTTCTGAAATACCCTTAACATCTTTCATTAAATCCTGATATTCATTGTGCATAATAGCTGTTAAATCACCACCGTCATCTAATAACATGTTAGGTTTCCAGTCAGGTTTTCCAACTATAGTTTGTTTAATGCACCATAAATATTCCTCTTCTGTTTCACCTTTCCAGGCATAAACAGGGATCCCGGCCTTTGCAATTGCAGCAGCTGCATGATCTTGTGTTGAAAAAATATTACATGAAGACCAACGAACTTCAGCGCCTAATGCAACTAAGGTTTCGATTAGTACTGCAGTTTGAATTGTCATATGAAGACACCCTATAATCCTTGCACCCTTTAATGGTTTCTCTTTAGAATACTCTTCTCTTAAAGCCATTAAACCAGGCATTTCACTTTCAGCTATTGATATTTCTTTTCTACCAAATTCAGCTTGTGCAATGTCTTTTACTTTATAATCGTCCATGGCAAGCTTTATACAGCTAAGTATTTATTTATCAAGAAATGATTAAACATTGGGAAATCTTATCTCTATCATTGCTCCTTCTTTATCAATACGATTAGATGCTACAATTTCACCATCGTGGAGTTCAACCAAGTTTTTTACTATATTTAAACCAAGACCTGAATGTTCTCCAAATTTTTCAGGTCTATTACTATAAAATCTTTTAAATATTCTTGATGTGTCTTTTTCTTTAAATCCTTGTCCTTCATCAATAATTTTGATTGATATTTGATTTTTTCCATTAACAGATACATCAACAAAAACATTGGCACCGTCTTTACTAAATGATATTGAATTATCTAATAAATTTGCAACGATTTGTTCAATTCTATTTTCTATTCCATTTATATAATATTGTCTTTTTCCATCATTTTTATATTCAATTTTAATTCCTTTTTTCACTTGATGAATATTATTATAATCATCAACAACAGATTGAATGATAGGTTCAATATCAATTTTTTTCATTTTTTCTTTACTTAAAGCAACTTCATCCTTTAACATTTGCGAATAATCAGTAATTAATCTTTCTATTCTTTGAACGTCATGACTAAGTATATTCAATAATCTATTTCTTTGTTCAGTATCATTTGTGTCTTGTAAAATTTCTGATGCACTTTTTAAAGATGCTAGTGGATTTCTTATCTCATGAACCAAATCTGTTGAAAAGTTTTCTGCATGAGCAACCCTATTTTGAAGCTCATTTGTCATATCCTCTAAAGAATTTGATAAGAGTCCCAATTCGTCATTTCTTTTTTTAAGGTTTTCAATACCTGGTTTGGCTTGGCTTTTTTCTTTAATGCGAATTGTATATCCAACAAGATTTTGTATTGGTTTAATAAAATATCTACTTAACACAAAAGAGAAAATTAATATTACAAATCCTACAGATATAGCTGTTCTTATTACAAATGCTTTCCTCTCATCTATCGCTGTCTTTATTTCATTGGCGTTTTCTGTAATAGCTACATAACCAAGATTAATTTCATTCTTTGTAACATTCTTAATTGTTATTACATTAAATTGGTTAAAATCTTCTTGCGTAAATGTGTAAGGAACTCCTAAATTTTCAGAATTAGAATAATTTTTTAATATATCTTTGAATGAAATGGGTTTTTTTTCATCAATTTTTATATTTTTTTCCTCAATAGTTTTCTCTATTTCCTCATTATCTAAACTTTCAAATTCAATTTTATCAAGTCTTGTAGAGAATGATCTTGGATCAAGATCTAAAGTATCAGTGTCACCAATAAGGTTAAGTTGATCATCAAAAAATATTACTCTATCTAAATTTTGAAAAATAAACCTTGTAGAAAATAAAAATCTTCTAATATCATCTGATTGGAATTTTACATCTAACCTTAAAATATTATCAATAGTGTTGTTAATAATGTTTGTGTGATTTTCAGATTTTTTTTTTATTAAACTTGGCTGAATATTATTTAGATATATGAATGTAAATAGTCCAATTATTGTAAAAATTACAAAATTTATAAATAAAAATTTCTTTAATATAGAAAGAGTTTTTAAATATTTACTAAACATTAGCTAACATTCCATCTATATCCACTACCATACCTAGTTTCAATAGCTGAAAAATCAGGATCTACTTTTTTAAATTTTTTTCTAATTCGTTTTACGTGACTATCAATAGTTCTATCCTCAATATCTGTATCTTCTCTGTAAGCTATATCCATAAGCTGAGCTCTTTCTTTAATTATACCAGGCCTCTTTGCTAATTCTTTAACGATTAAAAACTCAGTTGTTGTCAATTTATCAGGCAGCTGTTTTCCATTCCATTCACACTCGAGTTGTGATGAATCTAATTTTAATCTTCCATGAGATATCAAGCTTTTATTTTCCTCTAGAATATTATTTGAATCTTTTTTTCTTAACTGCACTCTAATTCTTTCAATCAAAACTTTTATAGAAAAACCTCCTGATTTTTTTACAAAATCATCTGCACCCAGCTTTAAACCTAACAACTCATCAATTTCATCATCTTTAGATGTTAAAAAAATTACTGGTAATGAAGTTTTTTTTCGAAGTTTTTTTAGTAATTCTTCTCCATCCATCTTAGGCATCTTTATATCTATGACTGCTAAGTCAGGTGGCATTCTGGTTAAACCGATTAATGCACTTTCACCATCAATGTATGTTTGAACTTTAAAACCCTCTTTTTCTAATGCGATACTCAAACTTGTTAAAATATTTCTATCGTCATCAATTAGAGCTATTGTTTGTTTTTGCATAAAGTAGTTTAAAAATACTAAATTGTCCTAATTTGGGCAATGTTATAAATTTAATGCAACATACCCCAATTATCTCCAACATTAATATCAACTGTTAAAGGAGTTGAAAAAGAATGATAATCACTCTGAGCAACACTGGTCATTTCTTTCTCAATTAATTTAATCATTACTTTTTCATCTTTTTTTGGAATTTCAAAAATTAATTCATCATGAATTTGCAAGAGCATTTTTGAATTAAAATTTTTTTCCTCTGATAATTTCTTATCTAATCTTATCATAGCTAATCTCATTACTTCAGAAGCAGAACCTTGAATGGGAGCATTAATTGCAGCACGTTCTTGAAAATTTCTGACATTAAAGTTTTTATCATTTATTCCATTAAAGTGAGATCTTCGTCCAAAAATATTGTTAACATATCCACTTTTCCTACAAAATTTAATTGTATTATCCATATAAACTTTAATTTCTGGAAACTTAGCAAAATATGAATTCAAAAATTCCTCTGCTTCATAATTAGAAACATTTATTTGCTTAGCTAATCCATATTGCGAAATTCCATAAATAATTCCAAAATTAATAGCCTTAGCCTTTCGTCTGTGATCTTGATTAACTTTTTTGATATCAATATTAAATATTTGGCTAGCTGTTAAAGAGTGAATATCTTCTTTATTTTTAAAAGCTTTTTTCAGTTCTTTTACATCTGCCAGATCTGCCAAAATTCTCATCTCAATTTGATTGTAATCTGCAGAAATTAATAGGTGCCCTTTTTTTGCAGTGAAAGCTTTTCTTATATCTTTTCCATCTTCTGATTTAATTGGTATGTTTTGTAAGTTGGGATCACTAGATGCTAGTCTCCCAGTCGTTGTAGCGGCTAGCAAAAACGAAGTATGAACTCTTTTTGTATTTGGGTTTAAATGTTCGGGTAAAGCATCTGAATAAGTATTTTTTAATTTTGAAACTTGTCTCCAGTCTAAAATTAATTTTGGAAACTCGTGACCTTTAAAAGCTAAATCTTCTAACACACTTGCACTTGTTGCAAAACTTCCTTTTTTTGTTTTCTTTAATCCAGCTATTTTCAAGTCATTATAAATTATTTCACCTAATTGTTTTGGGGATGCAATATTGAACTCTTTTTTAGAAATTTTAAATACTTCTTTTTCAAGTTTTTTGATTTTTTTTTCAAATTTAGATGAAAGAGATTTTAAAAACTTACTATCAATTTCAACCCCCTCTATTTCCATAAATGCGAGAATTTTAATTAATGGCTTTTCAAAAATTTCATAAATATTTATCATTTTTTCTAATTTTAAATTTTTAATAAATTTCTTGTATAATCTAAAAGTAACATCAGCATCTTCAGCGGCGTAATCTTTTGCTTTATCTAATTCTACTTCGCTAAAATTAATCTCTTTCTTTCCTGTTCCAACCATCTCTTTAAAAGAAATAGTTTTATGCCCTAAATGAATTTCTGATAAAGTATCCATTTTATGTCTATTTTTTCCTGCATCTAAGACATAAGACATCAGCATTGTATCTTCCATTGATGAAAGCGTTATTCCACACTTATAAAGTACGATAAAATCAAATTTTATATTTTGACCTATTTTTTTTATACTAGGATCTTCTAATATTTTTTTTAATTTTTTAATTACTGAATCTTTTTTAAGACACTTGGGTGACTTGTGACCAACTGGTATGTAACATGCTTTTCCAATTTTAGAACAGAGAGAAATACCCACTAAATCTGCTTGGTGAGGATCTAATGAGGTTGTTTCCGTATCAACAGCAACTTCACCAACTTCTTCTGCCTCCTCTATCCATTTATCAATTTCATCTAAACTACTAATTAAATGATAATTTTTATTATTAATCGTTTGTTGTTTTTCTATATTTTGAGTTTCAATCTTATTAATTTCTAGTTCAGGTTCTCCATAAGTAGAAATTGCAGAACTTAACAACCTGTTAAATTCCATTTCTCTTAAAAATTTATATAATTTACCTTTATCTATATTTTGCAGTTTAAATTCACTTAACTCTCTATTAACAGGAGAGTTATGATCTAGTGTCACAAGTTTTTTACTTATTAATGCTTTATCCTTATTTTCTATTAATGTTTCTCTTCTTTTATTTTGCTTAATCTCATTAGCAGATTTAAGTAAATTTTCTAAAGTGCCATATTTGTTAATTAGCTCTGCAGCTGTCTTAACACCTATACCTGGAACACCAGGAACATTATCACTACTATCTCCTGCTAAAGATTGCACATCAATAACTTTTGAAGCATCTACTCCAAATTTTTTTAAGACATCATCGTCAGTTATAAATTTGTTTTTCATGGGGTCAAAAATTCGAACCCCTTTTTTGTAGAGCTGCATTAAATCTTTATCTGATGAGACAATTGTAACTTTTGCACCTTTTTTAAGGATTTGATCAACATATGTAGCTATTAAATCATCTGCTTCATAATTAGGAAGATCCACAGACGGTAAATTGAATGCTAGTACTGATTTTCTTATATACTCAAATTGAGGAGCCAAATCATCAGGCGCCTCTGCCCTATTAGCTTTGTAATCACTATAAATTTCATTTCTGAAAGTTTTTCTTGCTGAGTCAAATATTACTGCAAAATGTGTTGGTTTTTGCAAGTTTTGATCAGATTTTGAGTCCTCTAATAATTTAAATAACATACTGCAAAAACCACTTACAGCACCTGTTGGAAGTCCATCACTTTTTCTAGTCAATGGAGGCAAAGCATAATAAGCTCTAAAAATATAACCAGAGCCATCAATCAAATAAAAATGATCTGTTTTTTGAATTTTATTCATGAAGTAAAATTAAATATTATAATGATAACATATTCTGTATATAAAAAAATTTACTTTAAATTATTATAACAATTATAAGTAGATTATTTTTTATATTTTGAGTATTATTTAACAATGGAATTAACAAAAAATCTCACGCAAGCTAAACTATTTAAATCTCTGGTTGTTATTGTTCTTGGTTCAATAGCATTAACTATATCAGCAAAGATCAAAATTCCTTTCTATCCGGTTCCTATGACTATGCAAACATTTGTTGTATTGTTTTTAGGAATAAGTTTAGGGCATAAAATTGCACTAGCTACAATTAGTCTATATTTAATTGAAGGAATAGCAGGACTTCCTGTATTTTCAAATTCTCCTGAAAAAGGTGTTGGTTTAGTTTACTTTACAGGACCAACTATGGGTTACTTAATTGGTTTTTTAACAGCTTGTTACTTAGCTTCTAAAATAAAGATTGATGATAATTTTTTTGTTGTTTTATTTAAATTAATTATCGCAACTTCAACAATCTATATTTTGGGCCTAAGCTGGCTTGGAACATTGATTGGATGGGATAAGCCAATATTTGCTTTAGGTGCAAAACCATTTCTATTAGCTGAAATTTTTAAAATTATGCTTTTAGCTCTTTTGACTAGGCAAATAATTAGAATTAAAAAATTTATCTAGGCGATCTTTTAGAAAGAATTCTTTGAAGAGTCCTTCTGTGCATTTTAAGTCTTCTGGCTGTTTCTGAAACATTCCTATTACATAACTCGAAAACTCTATGTATATGTTCCCACTTAACTCTGTCAGCCGACATGGGGTTTTCTGGTGGGGCTGCTTTTTTTGAAGGATCTGCCAATAATGCTTTCTCTACATCTTCAGCATCAGCAGGTTTAGCTAAATAATCTATAGCACCTTCTTTGATAGCAGCAACTGCCGTTGGAATATTTCCATAACCAGTTAACATGATAATCCTGCTATCACTATTTGAAGACTGAATTTCTTTTACAACCTCAAGTCCATTACCGTCTGCAAGCCTTAAGTCTACAACCGCAAAACCAGGTTTTTTAGTTTTTACAGATTCAACTCCCTTTTGCACACTCTCAGCTTGAAAAACCTCAAATCCTTTTTTTTCCATCGCTCTTGCTAAACGCTCACGGAAAGGATTATCATCATCCACAATTAATAATGACTTATTCTCAAAATCACTAAGATTCTGTAGTTTTGCTTCTTCTTTCATGACCCTTATATGGGGTCTCTGCAAGATATTACAATATATGAATTTTACGCATTTCTGGCTTGAATTATTTGCTTTACTTTAGTGCTGTTTACTTTATATGCCAAAAAATATTAAAGTTTTTTTTAAAAAGACTTTTTTTTATTAAATTTTTTTTGGAGGCATTTAAAATGCAAAAATTTAAATCAGTTGAAGAATTAGTTAATCAGCTGAAACCTGAAAAACCAGTTTACTGTATTAGAAAGAGTTCCATTAAATCTGCTGTTAAATTTTTCCTAAACAAATTTCCAGGTAAAGTTTTATATGCAGTTAAAACTAATCCACACCCTGAGGTAATCAAAACAATCATAGAAAGTGGTGTTGAGCAATTTGATGTTGCTTCAATTGAGGAAATTAAAAATATTAGAACTTTTAGCAATACAGCTAAATGCTCTTTTATGCATACTGTTAAAAGCAGAGAAAGTATAAAAGAAGCATATTTTAATTATGGTGTAAAAACTTTTTCATTAGATACTAAAGATGAACTGATTAAAATAATTGAAAGTACAAATAATGCTAAAGATTTAGAGTTATTTGTAAGAGTAGCTGTTTCAAATGAACATGCAGAAATTGATTTATCAAAAAAATTTGGTGCTTTAACATCAGAAGCAATTGGTTTGTTAAGACTTGTAAAACAACATGCTAAAAAGATTGGTTTAAGTTTTCATGTTGGTTCACAATGTATGCATCCAATTTCTTATTCAAAAGGAATTAGTGAAATTGGAAATATAATTAAAAAGACAAAAATTATTCCAGATTACATTAATGTAGGTGGAGGTTTCCCTACAATCTATCCTGACTTAATTCCGCAATCTTTAGGTAGTTATTTTAATGAAATAAATAAGAGTTTAGAAAACTTAAAGCTTGAAAAACTTCCTGAAATTATTTGTGAGCCTGGCAGAGCTATAGTTGCTGAAAGTGGTTCAACAGTTGTAAGAGTTAATTTAAGGAAAAAACAAAAGCTTTATATTAATGATGGTACCTATGGTACTCTTTTTGATGCTGGTACACCAAACATTGTATTCCCATCTAGAATGATTAAAGAAAATTCTAATAAAATAATTTCAAAAAAATTAACTGCTTTTGATTTCTTTGGACCTACATGTGATAGCATGGATTATATGAAAGGTCCTTTTTTGCTTCCAAATAATATTAAAGAAAATGATTATATTGAACTTGGTCAACTTGGGGCATACGGATTAACATTTAGAACTCAGTTTAATGGTTATTACTCAAATGAAATTTACGAAGTTGAAGATAATCCAATAATGACAATGTATGATAAAGACATTAACAAAGCTAACATGGTAGCTTAATGTCTAATCAAAAAAATCCAGGTCATAACAGTAAAAGAGATTTCTTAAAAGATCCTGTTGAGCATATCGATATAACTTCTTTTGATAGTAGAAAAATTATATCCTCAATGGAAAAAATGTCCTTTGTTTCTAGAGAAACAGCAAATGCAGCTAATATTTATAACGAGATGCTTAAAGATAAAGATTGTACAATTTTCCTTACTCTAGCAGGCTCTACCTCGGCAGCTGGATGTATGAATATTTATAAAGATTTAGTTAAATATAATATGGTAGATGCAATCGTTGCAACAGGAGCCTCCATAGTGGATATGGATTTTTTTGAAGCTCTTGGTTTTAAACATTATCAAGGTTCACAATTTCAAGATGATACTGAGCTTAGGAATAACTATATAGATAGAATTTATGATACCTACATAGATGAAGAAGAACTTCAAATGTGTGATAAAATAATATGTGAAATCGCTAATAGCTTAGAAGCGAGAAGTTATACTTCAAGGGAGTTCATTTATGAAATGGGAAAATATTTAAAAAATAACTCAAAGAAAAAAGACTCTTTAATTGAAACCGCTTTTGACAACAATGTTCCTATCTTCTGCCCTGCTTTTACTGACTCAAGTGCAGGATTTGGGTTAGTTATGCATCAAGAACAAAATCCAAAAAAACATATGACAATAGACTCAGTTAGAGAATTTAGAGAACTAACAGAAATTAAAATCAAATCTAAAGGTTCTGGATTATTTATGATTGGTGGTGGTGTGCCTAAGAACTTCATTCAAGATACTGTTATTTGTGCTGAACTATTAGGAAAAGATGTCGATATGCACAAATATGCTGTTCAAATTACTGTTGCTGATAGTAGAGACGGTGCTTGTAGTAGCTCCACATTAAAAGAAGCAAGCTCGTGGGGAAAAGTAGATATTACAAAAGAACAGATGGTATTTGCAGAGGCAACTAGTGTTTTGCCATTAATTGCTAGTGATGCTTATCATAAAGGTGAGTGGAAAAATAGAACAAGAAAAAACTTTACAAAAATTTTTGGATAAAATTGAAATATCTCTTAAATAAAAACGGATTTTTAGGAATTGATAATAAGTTTAGCTTTAAAGAAAAAGCTGTAATTGTTCCATTTGGATTAGAAAAAACTGTCAGTTATGGAGGAGGAACAAGAAATGGACCTAAAGAAATTATAAAAGCATCTCATCAAGTTGAGCTATATGATGAAGAGCTTAACTGCGAACCTTATAAGAAAATAGGTATTAAAACTTTAAAACCATTTAAAATAGACAAAAATATTAAAAAAGCCCTCAATAAAATCTCAAAAATTAATAAAGAGATTTTAGATAAAAAACTTTTCCCAATGACTTTAGGTGGAGAACATTCAATAACCCCTGGATGTATTGTTCCTTTTACTAAAAAATATAAAAATATTTGCCTCTTACATTTTGATGCCCATGCAGATTTACGTCAAAGCTATAATGGAGAAAAATTTTCACATGCCTCAGCAATTAGAAGATGTCTGGATTATAAAAATGTTTCTTTAATTTCATTTGGGATAAGAAATATCTCAGAAAGTGAAATTCCATTTTTAAAAAATAATTCTTCAAGAATAAATATATTTTGGGCAAAAGATAAAAAAAAATGGAATTTGTCTAAATTTAAAAAACTAATTAAAAATAAAACTGTTTATATTACATTTGATGTAGACGGACTTGATTCAAGCATTATGCCTGCAACTGGTACACCTGAACCAGGAGGACTTTTGTGGGATGAAACATTGGATATAATAAGAATTGCAGCTAAAAACTCGAAAATTGTTGGTGCAGATATTAATGAACTATCTCCGATTAAAGGATTTAATTCGTATAATTTTCTTGTTGCAAAATTAGCTTATAAAATTTTGTCTTATAAATTTTTATATTAAACTTTAATTGGTTTAATAATTTTCAATAACATTCTGAATGGTATCAACATTATTATAGCAACTAAAATTTTTACCGCTAAATCTCCAAGAGATAAAGTAACCCAAGGTACCCCTGTTGCATAAAATGATATTGAGAAAAATAAAAATGTGTCGACTGTTGATCCAATCAAAGATGAAGTAAGTGGTGCAACAAACCACTCTTTTTTTCTTAATCGATCAAAAATTTGAATGTCTAACAATTGGGCGGTGATAAAAGCAACCCCTGATCCAATTGCAATTCTAACAGAGATTAAATCTGCAAAATCAGTTGAGAATATCAATGTAAATATAATTCCTATTAAAAAGCCCAAATATACAATTTGTCTTGCTAATAATTTTCCATACGACCTATTCGCTAAATCTGTTATTAAAAAAGCTATTGGGTAACTAAAAGCTCCGTAAGTTAGAATCTCATTTAATCCAAAATAGTTTATTGGAAACTGAACTAAATAATTAGAAGATAATACAACAACCCCCATCATTATAGACAGGGTGATAAATAATTTGTTCATTAAGCTGATTTAGCTACAGGTTTCTTTTTAAAAGGGGATTTAATTAAAACTACTTTTTTTAACTTTTTTAATCTTGGAGATAAATTTTTATTTTTTACAGTTTTTAAAAATTCATCAAAACTACCTTTTTTGTCAACTGACCTAACACCTGAATTGCTTACAGTAAGTTTTAAACTTCTTCCAGTAAGCTCACTTGTAAATTTTACTTTTTTTAGATTAGGTAAAAATCTTCTTTTAGTCTTGTTGTTAGCATGACTAACATTATGACCTTTCATAGGAATTTTACCGGTAAGTTCGCATTTTTTTGACATAATAACAGTGCCTATATAAGGGGAGATATTGAATGCGTCAAGTTTAATACATTTAAGAAACAGTTTTATTTCCAACAATTTCTGTGAAATTTTTGACACCATCTCTTATTAGTAATTCTTTTAAGTCTTTTTTAATCATGCCAGCAATATTGGGTCCTTGAAATACCATGCCGGTATACAACTGAACATAATCTGCTCCTAATAAAAACTTATCATAAGCTGCTTTACCTGAGTCAACGCCGCCCACTCCAATTATTTTAATTTTACCTTTAATTAATTTATAGAATTTACTTATTAAAAGATTTGATTTTTTTTCAATAGGTTTTCCAGATAAACCACCTTTTTGATGTCTCTGTATATTTTGGAGTGTTTCCCGAGATGCTTCAGATGTGTTTGAAATTATTATTGCGCTTATTTCATTTTCTAAAAGTATTTCTGAAATTAATTCAATTTGATTTTCATTTATGTCTGGTGAAATCTTTACAGCTATAGGAATTTCAGTTTTTAATTGTTTTTTTTTCTCTGAAACAGATTTCAATAACTCTTTTAATTTATTTTCTTCATGAAAATTTCTAAGATTTTCAGTATTTGGTGAAGAAATATTAATTGTAATATAATCTGCAACTTCAGAAAATTTTTCTAATCCAATTAGATAATCATTCAATCTATCATTAGAATCTTTGTTTGGACCTACGTTTACACCTAGTACACCTAGTTTTTTATTAGATTTTATTCTGTTTAATATTGTATCTGATCCATGGTTGTTAAAACCTAACCTATTAATTAACGCTTGATCTTCTACCAATCTAAATACTCTTGGTTTTTCATTTCCATATTGTTTTAGTGGTGTAACCGTACCTACTTCAACAAATCCAAAACCCAATTTAAATAAAGGGTTGTATACCTCTGCATTCTTATCAAAACCTGCCGCAATACCGATGGGATTATCAAGATCTTGATTAAATAATTTGGTTTTTAAAAGGGGATCATTTTTGTTTTCATCAAATATATTTGAAACTAAATTTAGTTTAAGAGATTGAATTGCTAAAAAATGTGCTCTTTCAGGATCTATTTTAAATATTAAAGATCTAAAATTTGAATACATTATTTTAATTTACTAATTATCAACTCTTTTGTTTCGTTAACACCGAAAAAACTTATAAAAAAACCCATTCTAGGTCCATTTTCATCTCCAAACACCACTTCATAAATTAACTTAAACCAATCTCTTAAATTTTCTGCATACCCATTCTCTTTGCCTGTTGAATAAATTAATGTTTGTATATCCTCCGGAGACATCTGATCATTACATTGTTCTAAAGTTTTAACTAAAGCTTGTAGAGCTAATTTTTCATTTTCAGATGGATTTTTATATTTTTTTTGAGCCTTAATAACATCATTAAAATACTTGATTGCATAACCAACTAGTCCATCAAAAATTGGAAAGTTTTTTTCATGAATGTTGGATTTATATTTTTTAACAAACTTCCATAATAAATCTTTGTTATCAGCATTACTTGTTTCAACTAAATTCAACAACATAGAAAAAGTCATAATCATCTCATCTTTTGGAATATTGCCATTATGAACATGCCAAACAGGATTCATTACTAATTGTTGTTCTGTTTGTTTTTTTGATTTTTCAATATTATCAAGGTACTCATCTACAGCTTTAGGAACTATTTCTTTATAAAGTTTTTTTGCTCTTTTTGGATTTTGATACATGTATAAAGATAAACTTTCAGGTGAAGCATATTTTAGCCACTGGTCGATAGTAATACCATTTCCTTTTGATTTTGAAATTTTTTCACCCTTTTCATCAAGAAATAATTCATAAGCAAATCCAGATGGATGTTTTTTACCGATCAAATTTATAATTTTAGTTGATAAAATTGCGCTTTCAATAAGGTCTTTTCCATACATTTCAAAATCTATATCCAAAGCATACCATCTCATTGCCCAATCAACTTTCCATTGTAATTTACAATTTCCATCCAAAATACTAGATTCTAATTTTTTACCCTTATTATCAAAAATTATTTTAGAGTTTTTTTTATCAATTTCTAAAACCGGTATTTCGAGAACATGCCCTGTGTCTGGACAAATAGGTAAAAAAGGACAGTAAGTTTGTTGACGTTCTTTACCTAAAGTTGGAAGTATAATATTCATTATACCATCATAATTTTCTAAAATAATTTTTAAAGTTGGGTTGAAAAAACCACCCTTATATAAAGATGTTGAACTTTTAAAACTGTATTTAAAATTAAAACTATTTAAAAAATCTTTTAACATTTCATTATTATGTTCTCCAAAACTTGAATATTTTTCAAATGGATCTGGAACTTGTGTTAATGGTTTATGTAAGTTTTCGTTTAGTAATTCGTGATTAGGAACATTATCAGGAACTTTTCTTAAACCATCCATATCATCGGAAAAAGTAATTATTTCTGTTGGTAGATCCGTAAGTTGCTTTAAGGCATTAACCATCATTGAAGTCCTTGCAACTTCACCGAATGTTCCGATATGAGGAAGGCCACTTGGACCATATCCTGTTTGAAGGGTAATTTTCCCTTTTTTATCAATAAATGATTTTCTCTCACGAAGCATTTTTTTTGCTTCAACGAAAGGCCAAGCACTTGTTTTGTCTAAAATTTCTTTTTTAATCACGAATATATCATTTATAAAAATCTTAAATTGGCGATTTTATTAATTCTTATAGAGTTGAAATTTATTTACCATAAAATAATGTTCTTTCAAAATGTCTAATTATAAAACTGTTTTTTTTACACTAGGAATTTTGCAAATAATTTTAGGGATCTCAATGTTCATCCCTGTAATTGCTCAATTTATTTATTCAGAAATAGATTCATCATTTTTTGGTTCATCTATTGTTACTATAATTTTTGGATCATTATTTTTTCTTTCAAATCTAGACCACGACAAGAAATTAAATTTACAACAAGCATTTTTATTAACTGCTTTGTCTTGGCTAAGTATTGCTATTTTTGGATCTTTACCATTTATATTTTCAACTATGGAACTTTCAATTACAGATGCTTTTTTTGAGAGTATGTCTGGAATTACAACAACTGGATCTACAATTATTTCTGACTTAGAGAATACACCAAAAGGCATTCTATTATGGAGAGCAATACTTCAGTGGTTGGGTGGTATTGGTATAATTGTAATGGCAATTACCCTAATGCCTATAATGAATGTTGGTGGTATGAAATTATTTAAAATTTCTAGCAACGACTCATCTGAAAAGATTCTTCCTAAATCGAAAGAAATAGCTTTAAGGCTTATTTATATTTATTCAGGTCTTACAGCTCTTTGTGCATTATCATATTGGGTATTTGGAATGGGAAAATTTGATAGTTTAACTCATTCTATGACTACCATAGCTACAGGTGGATTTTCTAATTATAATCAATCTATCGGATATTTTGACAGTGTTCCTATAGAAATATCATCAATGATTTTTATAATTTTAGGAAGTATTCCATTTATTGCATACATAAAATTTATTAATGGTAATAAAAGAATATTTTTAAATGATATTCAAATCAAAACATTTATTAAAATAATAATTATAAGCATTATTATATTATCAATATATTTGTTATTTAATAATAACGGAAACTTTAGTTTAAGATCTATTTTTTTTAATACAATTTCAATATTGACTGGAACAGGTTATGTCAATGCTGAATTTGATGGTTGGGGAAGTTTTCCTATAACAATATTTCTTGCACTAATGTTTATTGGAGGATGTGCTGGATCTACTACTTGTGGTATTAAAATCTTTAGAATTCAAATTCTATATTTATTCATATTAAATCAATTAAAAAAAATTATATATCCAAAAGGAATATTTATAATTAAATATGATCAAGGATCTGTAGATGATAAATTTATTGCATCAATAATATCGTTTATTTATTTTTACTTTGTTATTTTTTTTATTTTAGCTGCATTATTGTCATTAACAGGTCTCGATTTTATAACTGCTATCTCTGGAGCAGCAACATCAATATCAAATGTTGGTCCAGGTTTGGGTCCTATTATCGGTCCTAATGGAGATTTTTCAGCTTTACCTGATATTTCTAAATGGATCTTAACTGTAGGTATGATTTTGGGTAGACTTGAGTTGTTTGCAATATTAGTATTGTTCTTACCATCTTTTTGGAGAAATTGATTATGTCTGAAACAAAGAAACAAACATGGCTTGATTCTCTCGCAGTTTATAAAGATATTCGAATGGTAAGAATTCTTTTATTAGGTGCAATAAGTGGTTTCCCATGGGTATTAATTGCAAGCAGTTTGAGTCTTTGGCTTAAAGAAGAAGGTCTTAGTAGATCAACAATTGGATGGGCAGGTTTAATTTTTGGAGTATACGCTTTCAATTATTTGTGGGCTCCCATTATAGATAGAATTCAAATTCCAATACTAACAAAAAAATTAGGTCATAGAAGAGGCTGGATAGTTTTGATGCAATTAATTATTTTGTTAAGTCTTGTTGTTTGGAGTGTGATTAATCCAACTGAAAATTTGGCTTTATTAATTACTGTAGGTTTAATTATTGCTATAGCATCAGCAACCCAAGATATAACTGTAGATGCATTAAGAATTGAACAGATAAATGAAAATGAAGGAAAATCAATGGCTGCTGGTGCAGCTATGGCTGTTGTTGGTTGGTGGACTGGGTATAAATTAGGTGGAGTTGTTGCTTTATTTACAGCAGAATATTTTGAAAACCTGGGTGTTGCCGACTATTGGCAAGCTACTTTTTTAATTTTAGGTGTTTTAATAATTTTAATGAATATAGGATTAATGTTTGTTCATGAACCTATAGAAACAAATAGACAAGCAAAGCAAAGAGAAACAGACAAATTGATTGAAGGAAAACTTGGATCTAGCAATATAATTACAAATTTTATCGCATATATTACAGGAACTATAGGCGGACCTATTATTAGTTTTTTTAGAAAAAATGGTTTTGCCATTGCAGCTGGAATTTTAGGATTTGTTTTCTTGTTTAAGATAGGTGAGGCATTTATGGGAAGAATGTCTATTGTTTTTTATAAAGAAATTGGTTTCTCCAAAGGTCAAATTGCAATTTATTCAAAAGGACTTGGTTGGATAACAACAGTAGTGTTTACTTTGTTGGGTGGAATAATGGCCATGAGAGCTGGAACAATTAAAACTATGTTCTTTGCTGGTGGGTTAATGGCTATAACAAATCTTTTATTTGCAGTTTTAGCATGGACTGGAAAATCAGAAATTTTATTTGCAATTGCGGTTATAGCTGATGATATCACAGCAGCTTTTGCAACTGTAGCATTTGTTGCATTTATATCATTACTAGTTGATAGAACTTATACAGCGACACAGTATGCATTACTTGCTTCAATTGGTACTGCTGGCCGTACTACTTTGGCTTCATCTTCAGGAGCTTTGGTTGACTGGTTAAACGGAGATTGGGGAACATTTTTTGTTTTAACGACTATTATGGTGATACCATCGTTAATTTTTTTGTGGTTAATTAAAAACAAAATTAAAATTGGTGCAAAATAATTTTTATTTCATTGGTAATTTTTCGAATATTTACAAAAATCCTTCGAGAAAATCTGAAGTAACTTCACAAATTGTGTATGGTGAAAAATTCAAAATTTTAGCAAAAAATAAAGATTGGATAAAAATTAAAACTTTATTTGATAATTATAAGGGGTTTATAAAAAATTCAAAATATATAGAAAAATTTAGCCCCAATTATAAGGTCAGTTCACTAAAAGCAAAGATTTATAAAAAACCTGGAATTGGAACTAGCAGTTGGCTTCCACTTGCATCCAAATTATCTGTAATTGAGCAAAATAAGAATTACGTAAAAATTGAAAAAAATAAATGGATTAAAAAAGTAGATATAAAAAAATTAACTCATAAAGAAAATAATTTTACAAAAATATTTAAAAAATTTTTAAATGTAAAATATGTTTGGGGTGGAAAAACATTCCAGGGTATTGATTGCTCAGCTTTATTACAAATATTTTTTTGTTATAATAACTCGTTTTATCCAAGAGATACAAGAGATCAGATCAAATATACAAAAAAGAATTCAAAAAAAAGAAAATTTAAAAAAGGAGATATTATTTTTTGGAAAGGTCATGTTGCAATGTGTTTAAATTCTAAACAACTAATTCATGCTTATGGTCCAAAAAGAAAAGTAATTATTATGCCAATTATAGAAACAATTAATAGAATTAAAAAAACTGCCAAGCTAAAGGTAAAAAAAGTATCTAGAATAAAATATTAATTTCTTCCAAAGTCAGGCTTATCAATATCTTGTTTTAATTTGATGATTTTTGACCTTACTTTTTTAGTCTGAATAAGTTTCTTTACGATAGACTTATTATTTTTTGAATTAATATCTTTTTTAAATTGATTTAAATTTTTAATAAATAAATCAATCGCTTTTGAAATATTATTTTTATTGTTAAAAAAAATATCTCTCCACATGATTTCATTTGATGCTGCAATCCTAGAAAAATCTCGTAATCCACCAGCGCTATATTTGATTAGCTCATAATTTTGTTTTTTCTCAAAATCTTGTGCAGATTTCACCAGATTATATGCAATTAAGTGTGGTAAATGGCTAGTAATAGAAAAAATTTTGTCATGTTTTTCAGCGCTCATAACAACTATTTTTGCTCCAATTTTTTTCCAAAACTTAGTTAGAATATTTATATTATTTTTTTTAATATTTTTTTCTTTAATTATTATGCACCATCTACCAGTAAACATATTTTCTTTACCATGCTCTGGTCCACTGACCTCTGATCCAGCTATCGGGTGACTTTGAATCCAATGAATACCTTTCTTTAAAAATTTATTTATAATTTTAGAAGTTTCAATTTTTGAAGAACCAATATCTGTAATCAATGTTTTCGATGTTATAAATTTATTAATTTTTAAAATAATATTTTTGTATTCACTCATTGGTGTACAAAAGATGATTAAATCGGAATTACTTGTACCTTCTTTTAATGATTTAACAATTGTTCCAGGTAATTTTAATCTTTTTATCTTAGCAATATTTGATTTTGATTTTTCATAAATAAATATCTTTTTTGCTATTTTTTTTTTGCTAATACGCCTTAATAAAGATGAACCTAATAATCCACAGCCAATAATTAAAATATTTTT
>CACEEO010000012.1 GCA_902558585.1 uncultured Pelagibacteraceae bacterium
TCTGGTATTTCCATTATTTCATTATTAGTTTTTTCAAGTAAAGATATTGGTTGAGCATGAACTTTTTGCCCATGCTGCATTGAGCATGCAGAGTGATAAGCAACTTTATACTTTTTTCCTTTTGATTTCATATCTAATTTTAAACTTTCAAAAATATATTCAGATATATCCCTTGTTAAATCAGATATCACTTCAGCTTTTTTACTAAGTTCTTTATCATCTCTAAAAATAAATCCATAATCTTTCATAGTAGTTCCACAGCCTGATGTGTTTGACAAAATTGCATCTAAATTACCTTTTTGATGCTCTTCATACCAAGTATTAATATTATTTTTAAAATCTTGATGAGCATCTTCCTCTTTTCCTAAATGATGATTTAATGATCCACAACAACGAATTTTTTTTGGAACAACTACTTCAACTCCGTGTCTATTTAATAGCCTAATTGTTGCTTCATTAATTTGAGGAGAAATTTCTTTTTGTACACATCCTGTTAAAAGTGCAACTCTAGCAATTCTTTTTTTAGTGGAGGATTTGTAAACTTCTTTAATCGGTAAACTTTTTTTAGGAAAATTTGTAGGCATTAACTCAATCATATCCTTAATTTTTGATGGCATTAAAAATTTGAATGGCTTTGATAATTTCACTAATAAACTTGATAATCTAAAAACTTTTATATTTGGAAGAGTAATAGATAAAAAATACCTTATTAACTTATCAAAGAGAGATCTTTGATAATTTTTTTCGATATATTTTTTTCCATGATCAATTATATGCATGTAATTTACTCCTGCAGGACAAGTAGTCATACAACTGTAACATGATAGACATCGATCGATATGCTTAACAACCTTTTCAGTTGGTTTTCTGTTATTTTCCAACATATCTTTAATAAGATAAATACGTCCTCTAGGACCATCCAACTCGTCACCTAGAAGTTGATGCGTAGGGCATGTAGCATTACACATTCCACAATGCACACACTTTTTAAAAACTTTTTCGTTTGCAAAATTGTCAGGATCTCTAAGCTGTTCTTCAGTAAATTTTGTTTGCATTAAACTCCTCTATACATTTTCCCTGGATTTAAAATTCTTTTAGGATCAAAACTTTGTTTTACTTTTTCAGAAATCATTAAACGTACGTTATCAACAGTAAATATAGCTTCTCCGTAATCATATTCTGATGAAGTTTTTATTACTGTCAAATAACCTCCAAAATCTTTTGCCATTTTTTTTAAGTCTTTAATATTTTCTTCTTTTTTACTATTAACTTCAATCCAGAATAACGACCCACACCAATCAACAAAATAGTTATGGTTATTTTCTAAATGTTTGCATAGTTTTGAACCATTTGCAGGCGGTATCACCATTCGAATTAAATTATGCTCAGTCTTTTCAAATACCTCTAAATTATTTACTTTTTTCCAAAATGGTTCTGATTGATAAACATCAAGAGTGGAGATATCTGAATTATTTAATTCAAGTTCTTTTTTTAAATTTTTAATTTTTTCTTCAATTGAAATTTTGTCCCCTTCAACTCTAAATGCTATAAATGAAACATTTGATTTAAGATCATTAAACTTAAAAACAGAATTTTTTTTAGTAACAAAATCTTTATCTTTTGATTGTTCAGGAACAAAGACGGCACCGGAAATTTCGCTACTTGAGCTAGATAGTTTGTTAAAAAAATCGTAAATTTGCTCGAAATTACTAGGATAAATTATTACAGTTTTAGAAGAATCTTTCTTAGGTAAAACCTTTAATGTAATTTCAGTTAAAGCAACAAGAGTACCAAACGAACCAGCTATAAGTTTTGATAAGTCATAACCTGTAACATTTTTTACAACAGTACCTCCTGATTTAATTATATCTCCTTTTCCATTAACTCCCTTAAAGCCTAGGACATGATCTCTTACACTACCAACTTTAAATCTTCGTGAACCTGCGTAATTGCAAGATAAGTATCCTGCAATTGTCCCTTTATTTGACTTACCTTCTTCAATATATCCAAAGTCTATTGGTTCAAAAGCTAGCTCTTGATTATTTTCACTTAAGACCTGCTCAATTTCATTAATTGGCGTACAGGCTTTAACTTTAATATACAATTCTTCAGGTCTATAATCGATAATACCTGCGATTTTAGATAAAGACGTGGTATTAGCTGACTGCGTTTTATTTCCAATAAAACTTTTTGAATTGTTGCCGATAATTTCTGTTGGAGAATCTTGTTTATATAGTTCCCTAATTAAATCTGAAACTTCTGCCTCATCTTTGGGATAATAGACGTTATTAGAATCTTGGAAGATCTGGGAATTTATCTTGTTTTTTGTGGACATGAACCCTTCCTTCCTCTGCACATTTCCTAAGTATAGGATAAACTTTTCCAGGATTTAATAAATTTTTTTCATCTAATGACTTTTTGATACTCAATTGTTGTTGAATATCTTTATCATTAAACATTTCACACATAAGTTCTCGCTTTTCTATACCAACACCATGCTCTCCTGTTATTACTCCACCAAGTCTCACACATGTTTTTAATATTTCAGAACCAAACTCCTCAGTTTTTCTTAGTTGTTCTTTATCATTTCCATCAAACATAATAAGTGGATGTAAATTTCCGTCACCTGCGTGAAAACAATTTGCCACTGGTAATTCATATTTTTCAGATAATTTTTTTATTTCTAATAATGCTTCTGCAAGCTTACCTCTTGGAATAGAACCATCCATACAATAGTAATCAGGTGCCATAGCTCCACACGCAGGAAAAGCTGCTTTTCTTCCAGCCCAGAATGAAAGTCTTTCTTTCTCACTATTACTAAGTTTAAGACTAGAGCAATTATTTTTTTTGCAGATTGCCTCTACTTTTTTTATTAATTCATTAACCTCTGAGTCTGTACCATCAAGTTCCACTATTAATAATAATTCTGCATCTCGTGGATATCCTGCTTTACTAAAATTATCTGTCGCCTCAATTAAAGCTTTATCCATTATTTCCATTCCAGCTGGAACTATTCCACTTGAAATAATTTCTGAAGCTGCATCTCCACCTTCTTTAATAGATGGAAAACCTATCAAAGCAGCTCTTACCACTTCAGGTGTTTTTAAAATTTTAACTGTAACTTCAGTAACAACTCCTAATAAGCCCTCTGAACCACAAATTAAACCCATAAGATCATATCCCTCTTGGTCAAAAGATTTTCCTCCAAATCTACAAATAGTTCCATCCATCATAACCATTTGTACACCTAAAATATTGTTTGTAGTCGTTCCATACTTTAATGAATGAACTCCACCTGAATTTTCAGCAACATTTCCACCTATAGAACATGCTAACTGGCTCGAAGGATCTGGTGCATAGTAAAATCCTTTGTGTTGAACTGCATGAGTAATTCCTAAATTTGTTACTCCTGGCTGCGTCACAACACATTTATTTTCGTAATCAATTTCTAATATTTTATTAAATTTTCCTAAACCAAGTAGAATAGCATCTTGAAGAGGCAATGCTCCTCCAGATAATCCTGTGCCAGCACCTCTTGGTACAACTTTTATATTTTCACTATAACAATATTTTAATATCTCACTAACTTCCTCAGTATTTTCTGGAAGTACTACGGCTAATGGTGTTTGTGTATAAACTGATAAGGCATCTGTTTCATATGGTCTTAGTTCATCAGCTTCACTTAGAACATTTTCTTTATCTGTTAATTTTGAAAGATTTTTTACTATTTCACTTTTTCTATTTAAAATAGAACTATCAATTTTTGGTAAAGCTATTTCAGACATAGCTTAGCCTAGCATTTTTTTGATATTTTCCAATGCGTTAGAAATGTTATCTCTAGAGGCTGCAAAGCTAAATCTGACGTAATCTTTACATGTTTTTCCAAAAGCTGTACCTGGAACTATTGCAACACCGGCTTCATGCATAGCTCTTTTACAAAATTCAGAACCGTCCATTCCAGTTCCAATAACTTTAGGAAATGCATAAAATGCTCCACCAGGTAAACTACATTCTACTCCTGGCAAACTATTCAAACCTTCGTGAATTAATTTTCTTCTTAATGTAAATTTTTCCATCATTTCGTGAATTGAATCATCCGGTCCATCTAAAGCGGCAATGCCTGCAAACTGAGCAGCGGCATTCACACATGATACACTATTAATTAATAATTTATTTACATGTTCAACTAAATTCTCTGGCCAAAAACTCCAACCAAGCCTCCAACCTGTCATAGAGTAAGCTTTACTCCATCCCTCTAAGACAATTAATCTATCTCTTAATTCAGGATAATTGAAAAATGTTGGCATTTCTTTTTCATCAAAAATTTGTCTGCTATAAATTTCATCACTCAAAATTGTAACATGTGGATGTTTCTTTAAACCTTCAGCCAACTTATCTATTTCTGCTTTTTCTACAAAACTTCCTGTTGGATTATTTGGATTAATTAAAATTAACAATCTAGTTTTATCAGTGATTAGAGATAAAATTTTATCTGCACTAAACTTTAAATCTTTATCTTCTGTTAAATCATAAGGGACCGCAGTTGAACCAGTAAAATTAATCATAGACTCATAAATTGGAAAAGCAGGTGTTGGATGAATAATTTCAACTCCCGGCTCACCAAAACATTGTATTGCATAATGCATTGTCGGTTTTCCACCCGGCATTATAAGAATTCTTTCAGGATCTACTTCTGTACTGTAACGTTTCTTTATCCATCTAGTTACTGCTTGTCTGCATTCTAAAATACCATTTGAAAGAACATATCCATGATGACCATCGTCTAAAGCTTTTTTTGCTGCATCAACAACATGTTTTGGAGTTTTAAAATCAGGCTGACCTAATCCTAAATGAATCATAGGCTTTCCCTGTGCCTCAAGTTTTTTTGCTTCAGCTAAAACTGAAAAAGCGCTCTCTGTTCCAAGTCTACTTAAAGATTTTGCTAGTTCCATAACGATTCCTAAAATTAAAGTCGCCAAACTAAACGAAAATTAGTTTTTTGTCTATTTAGTTTAAAAATTTTATTTATCAAATAATTGGTAAAAATTCTTATTTTTTAGTCTCTATATATTATTTTTGACGCATCAAGGTCTTTGACAGACTTACAGCCCATTAAAATCATATTTCTTCTAATTTCTTTTTGCATGTTTTCTAAAAGTCTCTCTACACCTTTTTGTCCGCCTGCACCTAGACTAAAAAGAAATGCTTTTCCAAAACTACAAGCTGTTGCGCCTGCAGCTAAAGCTTTAAGAACATGCGTTCCTCTTCTAACACCGCCATCAAGAATAATTTCTAATTTATCACCAACTGCATCTGAAATTGCTTTAACTTGATCAAATGGAGATCTTGATCCATCAAGTTGTCTTCCTCCATGATTTGAAATCATAATTGCTGTACAACCAATATCTATTGCTCTTTTAGCATCTTCTACTGACATTACACCTTTTAATGCCATAGGCTTATTCCATTTTTTAATACAATATTCTGCATCTTTCCAATTCATTGCTGGATCGTATTGTTCATTAATATAATCCATAACTGATTTTGCAATATTGGTACCTTTATCAGTTTTGTTTTTTATGTTTGCTAATTCAAATTTTTTATTTGTAAAGTATTTGAAAACCCATCCTGGTCTCATTACAAAACTCAATAAACTATCCAAAGTAAATTTAGGTGGTGTCGTAAATCCAGTTCTATGATCTCTTTCTCTATTTCCAGCAACAAGTGTATCAACGGTAATACACATTCCATCAAAATTAGCTCTACTACATCTTTCGATTAAATCATCAGTAATTGATTTATCTTTGTGAATATAAAGTTGAAAAAGTTTTGGCCCACTAGAAATATTTGCAACCTCTTCAATTGAAAAAGACGCCATTGTGGACATGCTGTAAATTGTATCAAACTTCTCTGCAGCTCTAGCAGAAGCCTTGTCACCCTCAGGATCATACAAACTTTGCATTGCCGTAGGAGACAAAAATAAAGGCATACTAATTTTTCTACCAAAGACAGTGGTAGACAAATCTGGTTCACCAACACTATTAAGAATATTAGGAACTAAATCACAATCATTAAAAGCATCTGTATTTCTATTTAAAGTGACTTCGTCATCAGCTCCACCATCAATATAATGAAAAATAGGAGCGGGTAATTTCTTTTTTGCTAATTTTCTAAAATCTTCAAAATTATAACAGTCATTGATATTCATGGTGTATCTTTATTAAAAGTTTTTGAAGAAATTAAACATATAACTATTTGCCCCAGGATTTTTATCTCCTAGACTTGCATTAGATATATGATTGTAGGAAAAACCTAATTCACTTGTTTTTGACAGATCAAGTGAAATTTGTAACTCACTTTTAAATTCAATTAAATGGCCTAAGTCTTTACCATCTCCCTCGTGATATATTCCTGGTGTAAAGCTGGGAGTTAAATTTAATGCTCCTAATTTATATTGAGCTTGAACACCTGTATAAATATATCCTGCATTATCAGCTGTAATTAAAAATCCAGTTATAGGAGAAAGATTGCCTAAAAAAGTATCTCTATTTAAATTTTCATTTTGATGTTGAAAACCAATTAAAGTTGATTTTTTTCCATCATCACTAAAATCAAACATTCCTGTGTAAACACTGAATTCTGTATTTTGATCTTTTAAAACTTTTTCCTCTGCAATCGAAGAAAATGCGAATGTGATCATTAACAGATTTATTAAAAAATTTTTTAAATTCATCACTAATTAATTTATTTTTTAACTATAAAGCTTTTGTAGATTATTGCACCTCCGATTAAAAATATCAATATCGGCAATAACCAAAGAATATATGTATTTTTATTTAAACCAGGATCGTAAAGTATCCATTCTCCATATTTAGTTTTAAAATATTCATAAATTTGATCTTCAGAAAGACCTTCTTGAAGCTTTTTATCAACTACAATTTTTAAACTGTTTGCAAATTCAGAGTCTGAATCATAAACCGATTGACCTTGACATATAAGACATCGTAAATTTTTAGTTATTTTGTTTCTTTTATCGTTCTCCTCAGCATTACTAATTAAAGGGAATAATATTATAACAATTAAAAAAAATTTTAGATATTTCATTTTATCAATAAATTAATTTCATCAACTAATTCTTGGTTAAGAGGTCCAATATATTTTTTAATAATTTCATTATTATAAATTAAAAATGATTCAGGAACCCCATATGCTCCCCACTCAATTGCAATTGTACCATCTAAATCAATAAAGATTTCTTTATAAGGGTTTCCTAGTTCTTTTAAAAAATTTTCCGCATTTTTTAAATTATCTTTATAATTCATCCCAATAATATTTAATTTATTCTCTAAATTTAAATTCATCAAAAGAGGATGCTCTTGTCGACATGGTACACACCAAGATGACCAAATATTTAATAAATAAACCTTATCTAACTCAAAGATACTTGATGATTTCACATTTTCTCCAGAAAAAAATTCTTTAGTATTAAACACTGGTATCTCTTTTTTTGTATTAACATCTGGAGTGTATATTTTTGAGTCTTCTAAACCTTTATAAAAAATAAAAAATATTATTCCAAAAATAATAATAACTGAAAAAGGTAATATTTTATTTTTCATGATCTTTTTTGTAAAAAGCTAACAATGCCAGCAAAAGATATTAGAATTACTGATAACCAGATCCATAACATAAATGGTTTAACTTGGTATCTTACGTTGAAAAAATCTTGATTTTGAACCAGATTAATTACAATAAATTTATCTGACATAAGTGTTGTTTTAATATCAGCTTCACTTGTGGCAATGACAGGTTGATTATAAATTCTCAGCTCTGGTGAAAATCTATCCTCTTTACCATTTAAATTACTTATAGAAAAATTCGCAATAATAGTATTATAATTTTTTTCTTTTTTCTGATCAACACTTTCAAAAACTATCTTAATTTTCGAATCTTCAAAAGTTTCACCAACCTTAAGATTTGTTATAATTTCGCTTGCAAAAATATTGTTAAACAAGATACTTAGGATTAACAAACTAAATCCAAAATGAGCAATATTTTGTGAAATATTTTTATGTTTTTTTACAAAAAAATCTCTCAACGTCATAAAGAATAAATAAAGCGCACTCGATATCAAAATTGTATTTATTAAAACATTCTGATTAAAATTTTTTAATACTAAACATGCTAATAAAATTGAGATAATCAAAAAAGAAATTAAATATATTTTATCTTCTAGTTGAGATTTGATCCATTTTAATTTTGGACCAATCGCCATCATAAATAAAAATGGAATTAAAAATGGAATTATCAATTTATGATAAAATGGTGGTCCAACAGATATTTTTTGAGAAGAAATTACATCTAAAAAAATTGGATATACGGTACCTATTAATACAACTGATAAAAAATACATCATAAACCAGTTATTAATTAATATTGAAGTTTCTTTGCTCACCCAAAAAAAACTATAAGATTTTTTGTCATTGTCTTTATGAAAAAAGAAAAAAATTAAAATAGATAAAAAAATCAAAATAAATAAAAAAACAAGAATAAATAAACCTCTTTCGGGATCATTAGCAAATGTGTGAACTGAATTTAATATTCCTGATCTTACTAAAAATGTTCCACACATACTTAATGTAAATGTTGCAATAGAAAGAATTATTACCCATGAAGTTAAGATAGATTTTTTTTCTAATACTAAAATACAATGTAAAAGAGTAGTTAATGCAAGCCACGGCATTAGAGAAACATTCTCAACAGGATCCCAAAACCAAAAACCTCCCCAGCCCAATTCGTAATAAGCCCAAATCGATCCAAGCAGTATTCCTAAAGTCAAAAATATCCACGAAATTAAAATCCATTTTTTTATATGTGATGCCCAACTATTAGAAATAATTTTTAAACTTGTTGCTGCCAAAACAGATGAAAAAATAATTGAAGAACCAACATAGCCTAAATATAAAATAGGTGGATGAATTGCTAAAGCAGGGTCTTGTAAAATTGGGTTTAATCCAAGACCTTCAGTAGGTATTGGAAAAATATAATTAAATGGATTTGATGTTTTGATTAAAAATAAAAAGAAACCAACTATTATTATTTGTTGAAAAACTAGAGTTAAAATTTTGTATTTTACTGGTTGATTTTTAGTCCTTACTAAAAATAAGAAAATAAATAACGTTAAAACGAGTAACCATAATAATAAACTACCTTCATGATTCCCCCAGGTTCCACTTATTTTGTAAAATAATGGTTTAGTAGTGTGAGAATTATTAAATACTGCTTCATTGCTAAAATCCGAAATAACAAAAGAAAAAATCAAACACAAAAAACTAATGACAACAAAAAATAATTGTAAAAATGTAAATGATAGTATTTTTGTATCTAATATGTTTGAATTATTAAAATTTTTATATGAAAAATAAAATAATGATAATCCAATTATTAATCCTATTATTAATGAATAATATCCAATAAGACTATAGATCAATTTATTTTTCTCCTAATGCTTCTTTTACTTCCGGTGGCATATAATTTTCATCATGCTTAGCTAAAATTTTTGTTGCAGAGAAAAAATTTCTATCTTTCAAAAAACCTTCTGCAACAACCCCTTTTCCTTCAGCAAATAAATTTGGTACTGCTCCTGAGTATGTAACATTTATTTCATTTTTAAAGTCAGTAATTATAAAATTAATTTCATTTGAACTTATAGAAATAGAGTCTTTTTTAACCATTCCTCCAACTCTTATTTTGCTTTTATCTATTTCAGAAAGTGATTTTATTTCAGAAGGAGATTGAAAATATACAACATTTTCCTCTAATGATTTTAAAATCAAAAATGTTGTTAAAATTAAAGTAATTAAGATTATTACTACAAACAGAAATCTTAATTTAACTTTTCGACCATACATGGTTTAAAAGTTAATTATTTGTTACGTTTGCTAAAATTTCTTTATTTATTCTTTGTGATTTTGCAGAATTAGCTTGCTCAGTAGTAAGTGACCCAAATTTAGCAACAAATTTGTTTTGTTCTTTAACAAATTGCATTTTAGTTACCAAATATAAACCTAGGAAACTTAATAAGGTAAAGCTAAAAGCAGATAACACGTACACTGCATATCCATTCATAAAAAGTAATTCATTTATCATAATCTATCTAAGCCTTTATTTTTAATTTTTTATCAGTTCTGTATTATATTTCATTAAGAAAATTAACAATGAAAAAAGAGCAAATGCCGCAGTCATTATCATTAATGGGTAAAGCATTGATAAATGAATTGAGCTTTTTGATAGGATATTAATAGATGCAGATTGATGGAGTGTATTCCACCAATCAACTGAGTACTTTATTATTGGAACATTAATAATTCCTAAAATAGTTATAAAAGTTGAGATCTTATAGACTTTTTCTTCCTTATCATAAATTCTCCATACAATTAAATACATTGCATAAAACAATGCCAAAATTAACATTGAAGTAATTCTTGCATCCCAAGCCCACCATGTTCCCCAAGTTGGTTTTCCCCAGATTGATCCTGTAACTAAAGCAATAATATTAAAAACAAATCCTGAAGGAGCTAAACTTTTAGAGATTAAAAAAAAATTTTTATTTCTAAACACGAAACCACAAATAGATAACAAAGTTATAGAAGAAAATATTCCAAGTGAAATCCAAGCAGCAGGAACATGAACATACATAATCCTAACTGCATCACTTTGTTTGTAATCTTCAGGCGATATGATTAATGCTTCAACTAAACCAACACTCAATACAACAATAAACAAAAATAAAACGTACTTAGGTGCTTTTGACGTGATTTTGAAAATCTTGTTAGGTTCAAAAAGTTTAAACATATTTTAATTTAGAATTTTTTTTGGTGATTTCTATTATGAAATAGTTTTCCGATCAAGAATGCAGAGGGGAGATAATAAGATTGAAATTAACGTTTAACACTCTTGACCAGAAGATACTAAAAATATAGCTAATTTGTATGGCCTAGATTTGAGCTAAATGTGGTTGAATGATGGTTGCCTTAATTAGAAAGCTTGAAATAACTAGATCCTTTTTTACCTGAAAAAATCTCTTCAATTAAAGGGTGTTTTATTGGTTCGTCAGAGTCATCCATCAGCAAGTTTTGCTCAGAAACATAAGCTTCATAAGTTATCTCATCGTTTTCTGCTAATAAGTGATAAAATGGTTGATCTTTTCTTGGTCTCACATTTTTTGGAATAGATTGATACCATTCCTCAGAATTATTAAATTCAAAATCAACATCATAAATCACACCTCTAAATTCAAAGTGCTTATGCTTTACGATGTCTCCAATTGAAAATTTTGCTTTTTGAACTGGCATTAATCTTAGTATGGGTATTTAGAAATAAAAATCAATGCTAAAAATATAAATGTTTTGTGATGTGGCAAATATGTTAATATCTTTTTAGTGAATAAGTCTTTTTTAAAATTTGTTACAGATTTCGGTCCTTTAGCAATATTTTTTTTCTATTATTACAATAGTGGTAAAAATTTATCAGTAGCAATACCTCCACTGATAGTTGCAACTTTAGTTGCATTAGCAGTGGTTTGGTTTTTTGAAAAAAAAATTCCCCCAATGCCTTTGGTGAGTGGAATTTTAATTACTTTTTTTGGTGGATTAACTATCTACTTCAATGATCCTATATTTATTTATGTAAAACCAACTATCATTAATATTATGTTTGCTCTTGCATTATTTTTTGGGAAATATTTTACCAATGAACCTATTCTTAAAAAAATTATGGGAAAATCTATTCCTCTAACTGATATTGGATGGGAAATTCTTAATAAACGATGGATGTATTTTTTCTTTGGCCTTGCTTTATTAAATGAATTTGTTTGGAGAACACAAACAGAAGAATTTTGGGTTAATTTTAAAGTGTGGGGAATGCTTCCAATCACAATAATATTCACAGGTTTTCAAATACCATTAATTAATAAACATAAAATTGATGCGTAGTAATTTAAAATTAGTAGTAAATAATCCTCATAATAAAATTGAAGAAAAGCATTTTTTTGAAAAAGATGAGCTAAAAATTATATTAGACTTATATGCCAAGATGGTTTCAGAAGGTTCTTGGAAAGATTACGGTTTAAGTATTTCTAGTAAACAAGTGGGTTTTAGTGTTTTTAGAAATGCTACTGAAAATGCTCTTTATAAAATTTGTAAAAATTTTAAGCCTAAAAATAAAAATCTTAAATATTTAATTACTGATACAAGTGGTAAAATACTTAAAAATTCTTACGATCTTAGAATTTTATTAAAAAATACCAACTGGAAGAAACTTCAAAAATAAATTTATCTTCTTTGACCAAATAATCTTAACAACATTATAAATAGATTGATAAAATCTAGATATAAAGTTAAAGCGCCCATTACAGCTTTCTTGCCCATTAACTCACCTGAATCTGACGCAACATACATATTTTTGATTTTCTGAGTGTCATAAGCTGTTAAACCAACAAATATTAAAACACCTAAAATTGAAATCACAAAATACATCATAGAAGATTTCATAAAGATATTAACAATTGAAGCTATAATTATTCCAATTAGACCCATCATTAAAAAAGATCCAAACTTTGTAAGGTCTCTTTTAGTTGTGTATCCGTAAATACTCATCGCTCCAAATGTTGCAGATGTAATGAAAAAAACTCTAGTCACACTCATTCCAGTGTAAACTAATAATATTGAAGATAAAGATAGACCCATCAGAGCTGCAAAAACCCAAAAAGTAGTTTGTGCTTTTGATGCACTCATCTTATTAATTCCAAAACTCATATAAAAAACGATACCTAGAGGTGCTAGCATTACAAGCCATTTAAGACCCGACAAATAAATTGCATTCCCCATCTGCGTTAGACCAACGATTGAACCCCCATCATTAGTAACAACAGACATTTTGAATGTTAATAGTGCTACTATTCCAGTTAGCAATATACCTGTTGCCATGTAGTTATAAACTTTTAGCATGTAGGCTCTTAAGCCTTCATCCATTACAGCAGCTGTTTGTTGTGCTGATTTTGCTCTATTCAGTATTCCATTTTTATCAAATTCCATAATAACTAATATATATATCCTTTTACTAATTATTCAAGATACCTTAAAAGATTAACAAAATTTTAACTTAATATTTCTAATGAATTACAAAAATTTAGGTAATACCGATATTAAAGTGAGTACAATTTGTCTCGGTACTATGACGTGGGGAGAACAAAATACTGAGCTTGAAGCATTTGAACAAATGGATTTTGCTTTAAATCAAGGAGTAAACTTTTGGGACACAGCCGAATTATATGCAGTACCGCCAAGAAAAGAAACCTATGGTGATACAGAAGAAATTATTGGAAACTGGTTTGAAAAAAATAAAAAAAGAGACAAAGTCGTTCTTGCAACAAAAGTTGCTGGTCCAGCAAGAGATTATTTAAGAAGTGGAGAAAATAGTTTTACAGGTCCAAACTTAGAATCTGCCTTAAATGACAGTCTTAAAAGACTTAAAACCGATTATATAGATTTATATCAACTTCATTGGCCAGAAAGAAATGTAAATAATTTTGGAAGTCTTGGTTATGTTCATAAGGAAAATGAATGGAATAAATTTGAAGATGTTCTTGCAGAATTAAATAAATATATTGATCAGGGAAAAATAAGATATGTTGGTTTATCAAATGAAACCCCTTGGGGAGTTTTAAATTATCTTCAATTATCTAAAGACAAAAAATTACCAAGGATGATGTCAATTCAAAATCCTTACAGCTTATTAAACAGATCTTACGAAGTTGGATTAGCTGAAGTTTCTATAAGAGAAAATATTGGCTGCTTAGCCTATTCTCCACTTGCAAGTGGATATTTAAGTGGAAAATATAGAAACAAAAGTTTTCCTAAAGGATCAAGAATGGAGAGAGATTTTGATTTCTGGACAAGGTATAGAAAGCCGAATACTGAGGATGCAGTTGAGCATTATTACAAAATTAGTGAAAAATTTGATCTAGATATGAGTCAAATGTCTATTAAATTTTGTGAAATCCAAGACTTTATGACTAGTGTAATAATTGGAGCAACTACAATGGAGCAGTTGAAAACAAATATAGAAAGTGTAAATGTAAACTTATCTGATGATGTCATTAAAGAAATTAACCAAGTACAAACAATTTATCCAAATCCATGTCCATAATTAAAAAAATTACAATATTTTTAGGAATATTTTTTATAAGTGGTGTTACTCAACTTTCAGCCCAAGAAATTAAAAAAATTGGCAAATATAAAGATTGGGAAGCAATGGTTGTTATGGATGCTGATGGCAAAGTATGCTTTGCTCAATCACTGCCTATTTTACAAGCACCCAAAACTAATAAAAGAGATGCAAAATTATTTGTAGCATTCAGACCAAACGACAACATAAAAAATGAGGTAAGTGTTACCCCGGGTTATGAATTTAACAAAAATAATTCAGTAACTGCTGCTTCAGGGAAAAACAAATTTATATTTGATATTAAAGAACAGGGTTTTGCATGGATTGCTGACAATAAAATTGAACTAAAAATGATCAAACAAATGAGAAAAGGATCTAGAATTATGATAACTGGATACAATCAACAAGGTTCTCAAACAATTGATCATTTCTCATTACTAGGATTTACTAAAGCTTATAACGCTTCAAGAAAAGCTTGTAGTTAATTCGATGAAATCAAAAAAGAAAATTGTTCTAGCTTATTCTGGAGGGCTCGATACCTCTATAATTTTAAAATGGCTTCAAGAAAATTATGATGCAGATGTAATTTGTTACACGGCAGATGTAGGACAAGAAATTGATAGAAAAAAAATTATAACTAATGCAAAAAAATTTGGTGTTAAAAATATAATTATTAAAGATTTAAAAGATATTTTTGTTAAGGACTACGTTTATCCCATGATCAGAGGACATGCGATCTATGAAGGTGTTTATTTACTAGGGACATCGATAGCAAGACCTCTTATTGCAAAAGATCAAATAAGAGTAGCTAAAAAATTTAAAGCCTATGCAGTTTCGCATGGAGCAACTGGTAAAGGCAATGACCAAGTCAGATTTGAATTAGGCTATCATTATTTTGGGCCTAAAATTAAAATCATAGCTCCGTGGAGAATTTGGAAACTAAAATCTAGAACAGACTTAATTAATTATGCAAAAAAACACGGCATAGCTATACCTAAAGATAAAAAAGGTGCGCCTCCTTTTTCAGTAGATGACAATTTATTTCACACATCAACTGAAGGTAAGGTTTTAGAAAATCCAAAAAATTCTGCACCAGAATTTATTTTTCAGCGAACAGTTTCTCCAGAAAAGGCACCTAACAAACCATCGTTTGTTACTATCAATTTTAAAAATGGTGATCCTTTTGGAATTAACAGAAAAAAAATGTCTCCAGCTAAATTATTAACAAAGTTAAATGACCTAGCAGGTAAAAATGGAATTGGAAGAGTTGACTTAGTAGAGAATAGATTTTTAGGTATCAAATCTAGAGGTGTATATGAGACACCTGGTGGAACCCTTTTAATTAATGCTCATCGAGCAATTGAGTCTGTTACTTTAGATAAAGAAACTATGCATAAAAAAGATCAAGTAATGTCTAGATATGCTGAGTTAATTTATAATGGTTATTGGTATTCAAAAGAAAGATTTGAACTTCAAAAAATTGTAGATTTAAAAAGAAGTAAAGTTAATGGCTCAGTAAAACTTAAATTGTATAAAGGAAATATTACAATTCAATCAAGAGTTACTAATAGTAGTGCTTATTCAATGAAGAAGGTTTCATTTGAAGAAAATAAGTCATTTAATAAATCTAACGTTGAAAGATTTATCAATTTTCAGAAAAAAAAGCTTCGTTCATAGGTAGGTTTAGGACAAATTGACATTTGTTTAAATCACCAAAAATTATATCCTCATTATATGGAATCAATAAAGAACTGGATGAAAGATGCTGCAAATATTTTATTTGACGATAGTAAAAATGATCTGCGTGCGCTTCCGAAAACAGTTAGACTACAAATTCTATTAGTTTTAAGTTTTATTTGGACCACAGTTTTTAGTTTATATATTTTTTCATACACAACTTTTGCATTTGGATGGGCTGGACTTTTTTTAGCTCATATTGGTTTAATATTTGCTGTCTACATGACGTTTAAACAATTTCATAAAGCAGAAGCAAAATCAGCTAGTGTTTTTCAAACAAAAAATTTTGATCCTTTTAAAATCATGGTCATCGTTTTTGTAATAGTATTTATATTTGTATTTTCAAAAGGAATTGAAGTTTTAACTAGTCCAAATCCAAACTCTTATTCAATCCCTTATGATGGTCCCTTAAAATCTGCAATTGAAAAATGGCTACCATTTAGTAAAGATAAATAATGGACAAGATAGCAAAAAACTTACAGTTAGCTTTAATGGTTATTATCTTAATCAGTACGGTTATCGCTGTTGGGATTGAAATAAAAAACATGTTCACTAACCAATCAGTTACGCTAGCAGATTTGCTTTTAATGTTTCTATATTTAGAAGTTCTAGCAATGGTAAGAGTTTTTTGGAGCCAACAATCTATAAGTATTACTCTTCCACTTCTTATTGCAATTACAGCGCTTGCGCGATTTATTATTTTGCAAGGTAAAGAAATGGACCCTACTGCACTTGTTTATGAAGCAGTTGCAATTTTATTAATCGCTGGAGCAATTGTTGTTTTAAGATTAAGACATAGTGACAAATTGGGTCTAAAGAAAAAAAAATCAAAATAATTTAAAATGATATTTGAAGCTTCAAGGGCTAAGGCCTTAAATCAATTAAATAATTTTGTTGAGAATAATCTTGGAGAATATTCAAAATTAAGAAATTTTGATTTTGGACCTGAAAAGAGATCTAATATATCTTGCTTATCACCATATATAACTCATGGAATAATTAATGAACAAGAAGTCATTCAGAAAGCTCTAAGTAAATTTTCTTTTTCAAAAAATGAAAAGTTTATTCAAGAAGTTCTATGGCGAACTTATTGGAAAGGTTGGTTAGAACTTAGACCAAATGTTTGGGCTGATTATCTTATCGAATTAAATCAAATCAAAAATGAATTTAAAGATAATAAAGATTATATTGTAGCAATCGAAGGAAAAACAAAAGTAGATTGCTTTAATGAGTGGGTGAAAGAGCTTAAAGAAAACAATTATTTGCATAATCACACAAGAATGTGGTTTGCTAGTATTTGGATTTTTACTTTAGAATTGCCATGGCAATTAGGTGCAGAATTTTTTATGCAACATCTTTATGATGGAGATGCTGCATCAAATACTCTTGGGTGGCGATGGGTTGCGGGTGTTCAAACTCAAGGAAAACATTACCTTGCAAGTGAATGGAATATTAAAAAATTCACTAACAATAGATTTCAAAATATAAAATTAAATGAAAATGCTCCTCCAAAAGTATCTGAAAAATCTTATCAAATAATTAAACAGGATTTCAATAACCCACAAAATCTTGAAGAAAAAAATCTTTTAATTTTTGAAAATAATTTCTCGTTTGAAATTACTGACTTTAAGGAAAACAACTTTAAGAAAATTTACTTAGTTTCTAATAAAAATGAAAATAGAGCAATAAAACTCAGTGAAAAGTTAGTGAAGTTTAAATCTCATTTAATAGAAGACCAAGAACAAAGATTAAAAAATCAATCTATTGATTGTCAAATTATAGATATAAGTGAATTAACAAATATTGAAAATTATTACGGTTTGTATCCAACAGTAGGTGAAAATTTAGATTTTTTAAATTCTAATAATTTAAAGATAGATTTTTTATATAGAAATCTTGATCAATTAGCTTGGCAATACTGTAATAAAGGTTTTTTTAATTTTAAAAATTATATTCCTAAAATAGTTTCAAGCTTTAATTAAAACCAACGAACCATTCCAATAATTCCAGCGGTTGCATAAAAAAATTGCAAAAATAAAATTCCTTTATGACCACCTCTATAGGCCCAAATTCCAATTAAAATGGCTGACAATAACAGTAGACAAAACCCAAAAAATTCTATGCCTATATTTAAAGCGACAAACAAAGAATACAATATTGCAGTTATAACTCCTGCCCATTCAAAAATTTTATTATTCATAAAAGTTTTTTAAAATTATTATAAAGGATTGTAGAGTAGTTATTCATATCTTTCATGTTATCTTTTGCAGATTGATCAAACTTTTCTAACGCACCATTACCAAGCTGATCTTCCAAAGCTTTTTTATACTCCGGAACACACCCCCATTCATTGACAGTAGAATCTTTTATTTCTATATGAAATTGAATTCCATAAGCATGGTTTTGATATTTAAAGATTTGATACTTGGTGATTGGGGACGAAGCTAATAAAGTTACATCTTTATTATTTTCAATGCCTTGAACCTCATAAGAATGCCATTGTAAACTTTTAATCGTATTAGGAAATTTTGAAAATAATTTATCTTCATCTTTTTCATTAGAAAAATTAATATCCATAATTCCTATTTCTGCTCGTTTAGATTTAAACACTTTTCCACCAACTACTTCTCCTAAAAGCTGACAACCTAAACAAAAACCTAAATAAGGTTTTTTTAAATTCACAACAAATTCTTTAATTCTTTTCTTTTCTTCTATTAACCAAGGATATTCTTGTTCCATATAGGTATCCATTGGACCCCCCATACAAAACATTCCATCAAATTTACTTAAATCGTCTGGTATTTTTTCACCTTCATCTAACTCAATGGTAGTTAAGTTAAATCCATCAGCTAACATTAAATCTTTAATGTAACCTGGATCTTCTATTTTGATATGTTGTAATACTATTATGTTCACTAAGCTTAGCTTAGCTTAGAACACTTCTTGGAACAATATTTTACTCTATCCCAATTTAACTTCCATTTTTTTCGCCAAGTAAATGGTCTTTTACAAACTGAACAAATTTTTGTTGGTAAATTTTCTTTTTTCATCAAATTGTATTTAGTTTAATAAATTTATCAGCTTCAGATAAAATTAATTTTTTTCTATCAGATTTCATTTTATCAAATATTCTTACCATCATCGAAAGACGAGGATTTTTTAAAAAAAATTTTCTATTTCGGTCAATAAATCTCCAATAAAGACCATCCATAGTGTTGCACCACTCACCTTTTTTAAAATCCATCATTTTCATAAAATATGCAGATCCACAAATATAAGGTTTGGTCGCAAAAATTCCTCCATCACTAAATAATCCCATTCCATAAACATTAGGAACCATCACCCAATCTGAAGAGTCTACGAACATTTCCATGAACCATTTGTAAACAATTGTTGGCTTAATTTCACAAAGGTTCATTATGTTGGATAAGATCATTAACCTTTCAATGTGATGTGACCAACCATAATTAACGGCATTTTTAATTGCATAATCCAAAGGTGGAAGACCAGTGGTCCCATCATACCAAGAACTTTTCATATTTCTATTTTGTTTAAAAAAATTTCCAGTTTCCATTTCTTGAGAATAGGACTGATAAATTCCACGCATAAATTCTCGCCAACCAATCACCTGGCGAATGTAGCCCTCTAAAGAATTCATTCTAATTTTATTTTTTTTATGAAAATCTAAAATTTTTTGGATAACAAATTCAGGAGTAATTAAACCTAAATTTATATAAGGACTTAACGCACTATGAAATAGAATATTATCTTTTTGATCAACTGCATCCTCATAATCACCAAATAAGTTTGATTTTTCTTTTATAAAAAAATTTAAAAGTTTAACAACATCCTCGTATTCAGTTGCAAACCAAAAATTATTTGTACTCCCTGGGTGATTTTTAAATTCCTTTTCAATAATAGGCTTTAGTTTTTTTGTATGACTGGTTTCATTTATTTTTGAAAATTTAGGAATTGAAATGTTTTTAGGTAATTTATTTCTGTTATCTTCATCAAAGCTCCATTTCCCCCCGATTGGATTACCATCTGAACCCATCAATATCCCTGATTTTTTTCTAACATCTTTATAGAAAGTTGCCATAAAAGGTTTTTTTGATTTTGATAAATAATTTTTAAATTCAGCTCTTGAATTTAAAAACATAGGAGTTTGAACAATATTCCAGTGTATTTTTTCTTTTTTTAAAAATTGTGAAATTTTTTTTTCAAAAAATTTATCCTCTACTTCAAAACTTGAAATTTCTTTTACTTTTTTTTGTGTAATTATTTTTTTTAATTTTTTTAAATAATCATCATTAAATTCTTTGTCTTCAATTTTAAAATAATCTAATTTAAATTTGTTTTTTCTTAACCCGTCAGCATAAGAACGCATTGAAGATAAAAATAATAAAATTTTTTGTTTATGATGCTTTTCATAAGTGCATAAACCCTTATCTTCAGCCATAAAAAATAGGTGGTCTTTTTTGAAGCGGTCTAGGTATTTTATTGGAAATAATTGATTACCAAGTATAAAAAATAACTTCATAGTTAAATATAACTAATAAAATTTTTTATGTCAGAAAAATATATAATTTTTGGTGCGACAGGTTCTATTGGGTCAAGTTTAGCGGAACAATTAAAAAACTCTGGAAACGATATTCATTTAGTTGGAAGAAATGAAAGTGAACTTAGTTCTGTCTCTGAAAAACTTGGGTGCTCACATACCGTTGCAGATGTTTTAGAGGATGGGTTTATAGAAAAAGTTAAATCAGATATTTCTGAAATTAAAGGCCTAGCTTATTGTGTCGGTTCAATTGATTTAAAACCATTAAGAACGGTAAATGAACAAGACTTTCAGAAATGCATGAAACTTAATCTTTATTCTGCTGTAGAAGCTATTAAAGGATATCAGGAAAGTTTAAAAAAAAATAAAGGTTCAATAGTGTTATTTTCAACTGTTGCTGCTCAAAGAGGTTTTACTAATCATGCAATTATAGCGTCAGCAAAAGCAGCTGTTGAAGGATTGACAGTTTCTCTTGCAGCAGAATTTGCTCCAAACATAAGAGTAAATTGTGTGGCACCAAGTTTAACAAAATCTAAAATAGCAGAACCAATGTTAAAAAATACTGCTTTAGCTGAAGGTATTGCAAAAGCGCATCCTCTTAAAAGATTAGGAGAAGGTAAAGACTCTGCTGCTCTTGCTAAATTCTTACTAACGGAAGATAGTTCTTGGGTTACAGGCCAAATAATTGCTGTTGATGGTGGTAGGTCTAAACTTTCATAAAGTGATCAAATATTTTTTATCTATATTTTTATTTTTTTTATTTTCATCAAAAAGTTTTTCTGAAAATTTTACTTTTAAAAAATTAGCAAGTTTAAATGACCCATGGGGATCGTCTTTTATAAGTGATGAAGAACTTATTATCACTGAAAAAACTGGAAAAATAAAAATAGTAAATATTATTTCTGAGGAAGTTTATGAAGTTGAACATAACTTAAATTATTTTGTTCACGGACAAGGAGGTTTATTAGATATTATTTACCAAGATAATTACTTATGGATTTCTTATTCAGAAAATAGAGGGGATTGGAAAACTAGTACATCAATTGCAAAAGCTAAATTAAATAAAAAAAATTTAGATTTCAAAAATATATTTCAAGCTGAACCACCAATAGAATCTGGTTATCATTTCGGTTCAAGACTTGCTATAAAAGACAATTATCTTTTTGCATCTGCTGGTGAAAGAGGTGGTGGTATGATTGCTCAAGATCCAACAAACCACCCTGGAAGTATTATCAGAATTAATTTAGATGGCAGTATTCCAAAAGATAACCCTAAATTTGAGGGTAAATCAGACTGGTTACCAGAAATTTATCAAATTGGTGTTCGTAACCCTCAAGGCCTAACCTATTCCTCTTTTGATGGTAAAATTTATGCAAGCAACCATGGTGCAAAAGGTGGTGATTGGTTTGGTGAAATTAAAAAAGGAGAAAATTACGGTTGGAAAATTTTAGGCTGGGGTGGCACAAATTATTCAGGATCTAAAATAGGACCTAAATGGAAGCCAGGATTTACCAGGGCAATCCATTATTGGGTACCATCTATAGCTACAAGTGCAATAACTATTTATAAAGGAAAAGAGTTTAAAGAATGGAATGGGCAAGCACTTATTACTTCGCTAAAAGATAAATCATTGAGAAAATTAAATTTTCTGAATTTATCAAACGTTAAGGAAACTATTATTTTCCAAGACAAAATTGGAAGAATTAGAGATATACAAGTACATCCAGTCAATGGAAAAATTTATTTTCTTGCAGGAAACAGTCTCTGGTTAATGGAAAGAAAAAATTAAAATTTTATAAAGTCAAATACTTAATTGCAAAAAATATAGTCCCTATAGAAGCAATAGTAGAGACAAAAATTGCTTTAATTATATTTTCGGGACTTACATTATAAGCGGCACATAAAACTATAGAAGTAACTCCACAAGGCGCAACACTCACAAAGAAAGCACCTGGTATTTCAGATGGCAATCCTACATTAAAAAACACTAATCCAATTAACAATAAAATTATCGGGGAAATGACTAATTTTAAAACTGAGATAGAAACAGATAATTTGTTAATTACATTTTTAGTATAAAATGAAAGAGTTATGCCAATTGCAAACAATCCAACTGGTGAAACACATGCTGCAAGTTTAGACAAAGTGTATTCAATCGGTGTTTGATCAATATTAAAATTTAATAATAAAAATAATAGACCTATAATTATTGAAAGAATAAATGGATTTAAAAATAAATTTTTAATAAAATTAAATAAATTAACATTTTTTTTTGTGGATAATTCTAGAAAAAAGGCAATTACAGATAATAAAATTATCCCATCCATTAATATGATACTTGCAACTTGTGTAATTACATTTTGTTGAAAATAAATTTCTGTTATTGGTAAGAGCAAAGTCACATGGTTTGATAATGCAACTGTTAAAGCCCAAATAATTGACTCTGGGATTGATCTTTTAAAATATTTTGATGTAATTAAGTAAGCGATAATTCCACATATCGATTGCATAATTAGATAAGAGGAAATTTGTTTGAAATCTACTTGTCCAATTTCATTTTGTGCTATTAGCTTAATTATCAATGCCGGGACTGCAATATAGAACAAGAAAAGATTTAAAATTTTAGCATGACTAAGGTCTAAAACTTTTAACTTACCAAATACAAAACCTAAAAAAGTAATAAATATAAATGGAGTTAGTCCTAAAAAAATTGTGAACATAAATTATTTAATTGTTATTCTATGCATAATTCTATTTCCCTTGAAGGGTGTTGCCTGATGAAGCATAGATCTGTTATCCCATATAGCCAATTGATTTTTTTCCCAAGGCAATGAAAACTGAAACTTCTTCTTAATTTGATGATTAAATAAAAATTTTTTTAACTTTTCTTGATTTTTTATCTTTGAACTAAAACCAACAAAATGTCCTGGGCTACAATAAATCGAATGATTTGTACTGATTTTTCTAATTATTTTATGTGAAGATTTAAGTTCTTTAATATTTTTTCCTTTTTCTTTTACTCTTTCTTTTGTTGTAACCGAAATTGGACCCTCAGAGGAATATTTAGCTTTAATATTTTTAAATTTTCTTTTTATTGAATTTGGTAATTCTTTATAAGCAAGATATTGAGAACAAAATTCTGTATTAGCCTTTCCTTTTTTTGGTACAAGTTTTGAAAGTAACATTGTAAATCTTGGTGGCTTTTTTGTATAAATAGAGTCTGTATGAAATTGTTCACCAAAACTTGGTCCTTTATCTGTTGATTTTCTTTGCACTACTGTAATTTGAGGAAATTTTTTATTTAAACCTTTTAGTCTTGGATAGTTGGCTAAATTTCCAAAATATTTTGCAAACTTAATGAAAAGTTTAGAAGTTAATTTTTGTTCCTTAAAATACAACATTCCATATTTATTAAGTGCTTTTTTGATTTTTGAAATATCTTTATTTGAAATATCTTTTAAGTTTACAATTATTTCTGCTCCAATATTTTTTTTATTTGGAATAATTTTTAACATTTTTTAGAAAAAATTTTTTTAGGTGATTTATAGTTTGTTTAGGACTTTCCTCTGGAATGAAATGATCTGAATTAATTTCTGCACCATAGATTTTTTTATTTGTATATTTTTGCCAAATTTTAATCGAATTAAATTGCTTTCCAACTACCCCTTTTTTTCCCCACAAAACTTGGATAGGAATATTTAATTTTTTATTTCTATCTTTTTTATCGTGCTCCAAGTCTATAGTGGCCGCAGCTCTATAATCTTCACATGTTGCATGAATTCTTTTGCTTTGTTTAAAGGCTCTAAAATATTCATCTTCAACTCTTCCAATCGCACGTTTAGATGACCTATTAAACCGACTATGTAACCATCTTTTAGGGTCTGCCATTATCATTTTCTCTGGTAAAGGTGCGGGCTGTATTAAATAAAACCAATGAAAATATCCTTTTGCAAATTTCATATCTGTATGCTCGTACATATCTAGGGTTGGACAAATATCTAATACACTTAAAGCCATAATTTTATTTCTATAATCTCTTGCCATTCTGTGTGCAACTCTCCCGCCTCTATCATGACCAGCAACAAAAAATTTTTTAAAATTTAATTTACTCATCAACTGAACCATATCTTTTGCCATTTCTCTTTTAGAATAATTTTTATGATTAATTCCACCAGGCAAAACTAAACTGTCCCCATATCCCCTAAGATCGGCGACTATTACTGTAAAATATTTACTAAGTTCAGGTGCAGTCTTGCGCCACATTACATGTGATTGTGGATATCCGTGAAGTAACAATAATGGAGGACCGTTTCCTTTAAATCGACAAAATATTTTACCCTTGTTTACTTTAATAAATTTTTTTTTAAAACTCTTGAACATGATTAAACTATTTAATTATTTAATAGTTTGTTTTTGGCCTTTTCAAATTCCTCTTGAGAAATAATTCCTTTTTCTTTTAAATTATTCAATTTAGTAAGTTCATCACTTAAATTGCTACTTTGTTCTGCAGAAGTCTCGCTTGTATCCCTACTTTCATTTTCAGCTTCCTCTTTCTCAACTCTATTAGCTTCTTTAGATTTAAAACCATTCATAATTGCCATTCCACCTAAGTATAAAACATAAGCCATAATAGGAATAACCAATCCAAAAAAAATTATTTTTTCCATAATTTAATCTTCATCTTCTTCACGCCAGTTTTTTTCATACATTAAATATGCAGCGTATATTACTGATACTGTACCTACAATCATACCATAATCAAAACCAGTTTGCTTGTCATGCAAATACCAACCTAGCTGTGTTGCTCCAATAGGTGGAACAGTAAGAAGCAAAAAAATAATACCAAATCTGTACGGTCGCTTAGGTTTTTTCATCCTAATAAATTAACAGATTACAGCTTATGGTTTAATTATTAAATTTGCGATCTTTTGAAACAGTCGATCGTATTTTTAAGCAAACAAGCAATGGTCATTGGACCTACACCACCTGGAACTGGTGTAAGTGCTTTTGCATTTTTTGAAACTTCATCAAAATGAACATCACCGACTATACCGTTGTCAGTTTTATTTATACCAACATCAATAACAATAGTATCTTTCTTAACCCAATCTCCTCTAACAAGTTCGGGTATACCTACAGCTGCAACAATTATATCTGCCTCTAAACATTCAGCTTTTAAATCTTTAGTTTTTGAATGAGTTATAGTTACAGTGCAATTTTCTTTTAAAAGAAGTTGTGTCATTGGTTTACCATTTAAATTTGATCTACCTACAACTACAGCTTTTTTTCCGCTTAAATTTGGTTCAATTTTTTTTATCAACAAATAACATCCAAGCGGTGTGCAAGGTACCGAGCTTTCATAACCAGATGAAAGATTACCTACATTCATTGGATGAAATCCATCCACATCCTTTGAAGGATCAATTGCCTCGATAACTTTTTGTTTATCAATATGTTTAGGTAAAGGAAGTTGAACTAAAATTCCTGAAACAGTTTCATCACTATTTAATTCTTTAATTTTTTCTAAAACAGTCTTTTCTTCAACTGAGTCTGGATATTTAATAACTTCCGATTTTAATCCTACCTCATTTGCCGATTTCTCTTTATTTCTTACATAAATCTGACTAGGTGTTAAATCACCAATAAGTATAACAGTTAAACCTGGTACTTTATTATGTTTTGCTTTTAACTCTGTAACTTCTTGCTTTAGCTCTGCTCTTAATTCTGCGGCTGCTTTTTTTCCATCAATTAAAATCATAATCTAAAATAATTATTAAGTTAAAGGTTACTACACATTTAGAATAAAATTTTCAATGCAATATTAAGATTAACCAAAATATTCAAATATTAAATTTCTTATGAAATAAAGCAAAAAAATTAACAATACAGGAGAAATATCTATTGATCCAAAATTTGGCAAATATCTTCTTATAATATTTAACGGAGGTGCCGTAATTTTATAGGAAAATTCATATACCATATAAACAAACTTATTTTGAGCATTTAAAATACTAAACCCTATCAACCAACTTAGGACTACGTTTATTATAAGTATCCAAATAAAAAAACTAATTAAATTATCAAATAAAATTAACAAAGATTGCATTATTTTTTCTCAACATAAATCGACTGGCTTGGGAACGCAAATGAAGCACCATTTTTTTCAACAATTTCTTTGATCGCAATTGCTAATCTTTCTTTAACATCTAACCAATTATTCCAACTTCCTGTTTTTGTAAAGCATCTTACATACATATCTATTGAACTATCAGAAAATTTATCAACTCTTACCGCAACACCAATTGAGGTATTATAATCTTCGCTTGAATTAATATGACTTTCGATTTCATCTCTAATTTTTTTTAACTGATCTACCGTAGTGTCATATTGAAGTGTAATAATCCAACTGATTAACCAATTTGAAGTTTCACTTACATTTACAACTGCGTTTTCGGCAAATTGAAAATTTGGAATAATAGCAAGAGATTTGTCAAACTTTCTAATTGTTGTTGATCTAAATCCAATCTTTTCTACTACACCTTCAATAATACCCTCGACAGCTATCCAGTCTCCAATTTTAAATCTCTTTTCAACTAAAACTAAAATTCCTGATATTAAATTTTTGAATAAATCTTGTGCCCCTAATGCTACAGCAACACCAAACAATCCAAGACCTGCAATGATTGGACCTATTTTAATTCCCCACAATTCTAAAACTGCTGCTAAACCTAAAATAAAAATTAAAATTTTTAGCGATTTAATTATCCAGCCAATAAGTTCTCTTGTTAACAATTTGTCTAAACCACTAAGTATGTATGAGATTGGTTCTATGATTTGGTGAATTACCCAAAAAATTAAAATAGTGATCAACGTTCTATTAATTGTATCTACCACTTCTCTTCCTTCTAGTGAGAAAGTCATGTAGTAGCTTGCAATAAAAAATCCTAATACAATTGGTAAAAATCTTGCTGGACCTACAAGTGATTGAACAAAAGTATCATCTAATTTATTCGTTGTTCTTTTCGAGATAATTTCTAATTTTTTAATAACTAATTTACTTATTAGACCTCTAAAAATTAAGAATAGTAAAAATATTCCAATACCAATTAAGATTTGAAAGATATCAACACCAAGAATTCCTTTATTCCATACTGATAAAAATATTTCTGAAAAATTATTAATTAATTCCATTTCTAAATTTTATATAACAAAAACTCTTCTTCTCCAGGGTTAAAAAGAAAAATCTTTTTCCATTTGATTTCGTTCAGTATTGACGAGGTTTTTTCGCCTATACACATCAAATTTGTATTCATCCATAAATTTTCGGTTTGGTAAATCTTTATGAAATTTAAGAAACTTGACGCACTATTTTGAGAGTAAACATAGACCATATCAGGCATATTTAATTTTAATTCATTAACAAATTTCTCATCAAATTTTTGATTATGATTTACTCTGTAATTAATAATTCTTTTTATCTTAAAACCTTCGCTTAATAACTGTTGATCTAAATCAACCGATATTGTTTCACCACTAACGTAAAGTAATTCTTTATTTTTGGACTCATAACTTTGTATAATTAACTCCTTTAAGTTTGTAACATTTCCTTCAGCCGCAATTGTATTTTGAAAACCAACACTTCTTGCTTTATTTTCTGTAGCATTCCCAACACAAAAGCATTTAATATTTTTATCTAATTTTACTGTGTTTAAAAATTTTACTGCATTTGCACTAGTAAAAACAATTCCACCATATTCAGAAAAGTTAATTTCTCCATAATTAACCTTTTCAATTCTTATTAATGGAAGATGAGAAACTTGATGTCCTAATGATTGAAATTTTAATATCATTTCAGAACAATCCTCCAGTGGTCTAGTTAACAAAATATGCATATTATCTTTTATATGAATTATTTGATTTTGTTTTTAAAAGTATTCCAATCTCTTTACCAATTTCTTTAAACTCATTCAAATTACCAACTTTTTTTTCATAAAACCTTTGTTTACCATCTAAAGAAAAAAGTTCAGCCTCCACTGTAATCTTATCTCCATCAACCACTGAATGAGCACCAATTGCTGTTTCACAATCTCCATCTAAAACTTTTAAAATATTTCTCTCAAGGTGAGCTCTTTTATGTGTTTCCTCATGATTAATTTTGTTTAAAATAGAAATTGTCTCATCATCATTCTCCCTGCACTGAAGAGCAATTACGCCTTGTCCTGCACTAGGAATTATTTCTTCAGCTGAAAAAATTTCTGAGATTTCATTTTCAAATTTTAAAAATTTGATACCAGCATAAGACAAAATAATTGCATCATACATCCCTTCATTCAATTTTCTAATTCTAGTATCTACATTTCCTCTAATTAGTTTGCATTTCAAATCTTGTCTAATTTTTTTTATTTGAAATTCTCTTCTGTATGATGAGGTACCAACAATTGACTTTTGATCTAAGTCTTTAAGTTTTTTTTTGTTCTTTGTAATTAAAATCTCTCTAGGGTCATTTCTTTTAAGAAAAGAATCTGTCCTTAATCCTTCTGTCTCATTAGCAGGCATATCTTTCAGTGCATGGACTGCAATATCAATATTTTTTAACTGAAGTTCTTTTTCAATGTTACTAGAAAACAAACCTTTGCCACCAAGCTCAGATAATCTTATATCCTGTACTTCGTCGCCTTTAGTTGTAATTGATTTAATTAAAATATCTTCATTACCAAGGTCGGTATTTTCAATAATCTTATCTTTAGCTTGTTGAGCATAAAGTAAGGCAAGCTTGCTACCCCTAGATCCAATTATTATTTTTTTTCTCATAAAAAATTATTTCTTACTTGTATAAAGATTGTACAATTATTAAAAACTATTTGAATGAGCAAAAAACCCTTAATTCTTGGAATAGAGTCTAGTTGTGATGAAACAGCAGCTTCTTTAATAACTGAAAATGAAGAAGGTTTCCCAGTAGTTTTATCCAACATTGTTTCTAGCCAAGTGGAGGTTCATAGGGAGTTTGGTGGTGTAGTTCCTGAACTAGCAGCACGTTCACACATTGAAAAAATTGATTGGATTGTCAAAAAAGCTATTGATGAAAGTGGAAGAAAAATTGAGGAAATAGATGCGGTTGCTTCTACCGCTGGTCCTGGATTAATTGTTTGTTTATCAGTTGGGTTAAGTTTTGGTAAAGCCTTAGCAACAGCAATGAATAAACCTTTTATTGCTGTTAATCATTTAGAGGGACATGCTTTAAGTCCAAAACTAAATACAAATTTAAATTATCCATATTTACTTCTTTTAATTTCAGGCGGGCACTCACAATATTTAAGTGTTCAGAACCTTGGTAAATATAAAAGATTAGGAACAACTATTGATGATGCATTAGGTGAGGCGTTTGACAAAACGGCAAAGCTTTTAGGAATAGAATTTCCAGGAGGACCTCAAATAGAAATTTTAGCTAAAAAAGGTGATCCAGAAAAATATGATTTACCAAAACCAATTTTCAGCAAAGGAGGATGCAATCTTTCTTTTGCAGGTCTAAAAACTGCCGTGTTGAAGATAAGCAAAACAATTAAATCAGAACAAGATAAATATGATCTTGCAGCATCTTTTCAAAAAACAATTGAGGAAATTTTATACAAAAAAACAAAGATTGCTTTTACTGAATTTGAAAAAATAAATGAATTAAATGAAAAAATTTTCGTTGTTGCTGGAGGAGTTGCAGCAAATAAAAAAATTAGGTCTATGTTAATTAATCTATGTGAAGAAAATAATTATAAAAGTATTTTTCCACCTATAGAGTTTTGTGGAGATAATGCAGCAATGATTGCAATGGTAGGTTTGGAAAAATTTAAAATAAATCAATTTGATGATTTAGATTATCCAGCAAAACCTAGATGGCCTTTAGATGAAGATGCAGCTTTTCTCAAAGGTGCCGGAGTTCAATTGTAATGAAATATTGGTTGATGAAATCTGAACCAGATGTTTGGTCAATTGACCAACAAAAAAAAGCTGGAATTAAAGGTGCACCTTGGGATGGTGTCAGAAATTATCAAGCTGCAAAAAATTTAAAAAGTATGAGTAAAGGAGATCTATGTTTTTTTTATCATTCAAACATAGGAAAAGAGATAGTTGGAATAG